>CALLAT010000149.1 GCA_938002085.1 uncultured Pseudanabaenaceae cyanobacterium | reverse complement strand
CGGAATAGGGGTTGCCGTTGCCTCAGTGATCTTGCTAGTATGAAAGCCTTCGGGGCGATTAGCACAGTGGTAGCGCACTTCCTTCACACGGAAGGGGTCACTGGTTCAAATCCAGTATCGCCCATTAGCATCTAACCCTTTCAAACCCTTGCTACGGCAGGGGTTTTTTATTGTCTAGGTACCGAAGAGTCAACCTGGGGATTCTCAATAGTGCATCTGCGTTGGGTCATTATTGACAAGTTAGGTTCAAAAATTGGTCGTAAATTGGTCGTAAGAAAAGCGGTTGCGACCAATTTTACGACCAATGATTCAGAATTCAGGCTCCAGTCCCGAAAGGAAAAGAAAGCCCAAAGCGCCCAAAGGTACGATCAAAATTGGAGTGGATCGTGGAAGACTCCGACTCCGCTTTTCCCATGCTGGACGACGCTTCAGTTTTGGTTTAGGGCTCCCTGATACGCCTGTCAATCGAGCGGCAGCTGAGCAAAAGGCCAAGCAGATTGAACTGGATATTCTGAGTGGTAACTTTGATCCATCTCTGGTGAAGTACAAACCAGAGCCGCTTATGCCTGCTCAGAATGAGCGTAATCGCACGACTCAAGCAGTGACCTGTGGATATTTGTTTGACCTCTTCATTCAGCACAAGAGCAAAACATTAGATCCTCGCACGCTGGAAAAGTACCGAACAATCCAAAGTCTTCTAGAGAAGCATTTCAAAGAAACAAGAGCAGACTTTATTGGAAATACTGCTGCTGAAGGGTTTGTGAAATATTTGAGCACCCGAAACTCTAGCCAAACGATTCGCGATCGCCTCACAATACTTTCGGCTGGCTGGCAATGGGGTATCAAGCAGGGGTATGTCGAGCTAGATGTTTGGTCAATCGTTCGTGCTCAGGTGAAGGTCGCCCCCAAGCAAAAGCCTCAACCCTTTACTCGACAAGAGATACAAGCCATCTTGGTGGCCTTCAAATTGCATCCTAAATACAAGCATTACCTGGACTTTGTCCGATTTCTGCTGGGGACAGGTGTGCGTATTGCTGAAGCAATAGGCTTGCGATGGAAGCATATCGCTAAAGATTATTCGTCAGTCTGGATTGGGGAGAGCGTTAGTCGTGGGGTGAGAAAATCGACTAAGACAAATAAGGATCGGACAGTTCCCCTGAATGATGCACTGAAGAGTATGTTGCAGGCTCGGAAGCCGCCAAGTGCCAGAGGTGATGATTTAGTTTTTCCCTCGCCCAAAGGACTACCTATAAATGACCGTCTTTTTAGTCGTAGGGCATGGCATAAGATTTTGGAGAAGGCTAATGTCGAGTACCGTAGGCCTTACACATGTCGTCACACATTTATTAGCCATTGCCTGGAAAGTGGGATGAATCCTGTAGTAGTAGCTCAGATTACAGGGCACGATGTTCAGACGCTCTATGAAAATTATGCAGGAGTGGTCAGTAGTCGCCCAGAGATTCCCCAGTTCTGGGAGGAATAGTAGCCCAGTGCAACAAAAGTGAGTAAGTTCTAACTTCCTTGACTCGTAGACGTTTTCTCTTTACACAGTAAGGGATGTAAACAAAGAATAATGAGTTCATATCGGTGTCGTAATAACGCGATGTTCAACTTGACTTTAAACGAGATTCCAATACTTTCAATGATTTTAGAATCATAGATTTTCCCTTTAACCAGGTCAATCAGTTGAAATGTTGGTTGATAGGGCTGAAATAGCAGTTCAACCTCCACTAACTAGCTTGAATCAGATCAGGCTAATCCCTTGCAGGAATAGGATTTCGGCGATTTTGAGTCTGATTTAGCAAAGTTGCACATCGCATTAATGATTTTGATATTACAAGTGGCTTAATAGATTTTTTGACTATACTTTTGAGGTAAGAACATGGTTTGATCAGTGTGACTCAATGAGCCTTGAGAGTTCCCGACGTAAGATAGCTCCCGTGATGGTGAGATGAGGCTAATCCATAAGGAATAAAGCCATGTCGAAGTTGTATAAAAGCCTTTCTCATCCGAAATGGGATCGCAAATAGCGCCTTTAAATTCCTCGTTCCTTAACTGTCTCAAGTAATCAACTCTCACTGCAGTGGGGAAGAGAATTGAGGCTCCTAGATTCGGTGGGACGGGACAAACATAGGATTCAACGAGATTGCGGTGGGTTTAGCGGAGCTGGGACTACTGGTTTCAAGGCCGACAAGATAAAGATTTTCTTGACGACAGGGCGGTGGTGGCCATTGGGATGTGATACGGCAAAAGGCATGCGACCTTTCCAAACAAGAACTATCCGCCACTTCGAAATGAAACCTAGCTCTCATCAAGAACTGCTTGAATTTGCATGCCTCTCAATTTCATGAAATTCCAACAAATAGGTAGATTTTGAGGCACATTCAGTCCAAATTACCGAGCTTTTATCCGGATCGCTGATTTTCTACCAGTAGGGCTTTAGCTCTCAGTAAATTCGGCCATACTGCACCTACACATTTTTACTTAGCTAGTATATTTTAAGACTTATGGAGAGATAGGTTACTCTATCCCATGGTCTAAGTGATCATTGGCTGAAAAGACTTTATTCTCGACCATTTAATTTATCTAATGGTTCGAATTCCCTGTGATCAAATTATCAGTATATTTATACTATAAATTATTTTATACAACAGCTATCAACCTTAGTGCGCTGTATAGGAGGGCTTAGTCGTGCAGAGCTCTCTTACGGTGGCACCCGGTGCTCGCGTCATTATTCGCGATGCAGAATGGCTGGTGCGCTCTACAAAGCAGGCCTCCAATGGCTCGCAGGTGTTCGAGGCGGTTGGAGTTAGCGATTTTATTCAAGGGCGGCAGGCGCAGTTTGTTGCGGAGTTAGAAACAGATCTGCGGGTGCTGAAGCCTGAGGAGACTGGGCTGGTCCAGGATGATTCGCCGGGCTATCGCAAGTCGCTGCTGTTTATTGAGGGACATCTACGGCAGACGGCTCCGACGGATGGCCGTTTGTATGTGGGCCATCAGGCGGCGATGGATGTGTTGCCGTTTCAGCTGGACCCGACGCTGAAGGCGCTGAAGATGCCGAGGCAGCGGCTGCTGATTGCCGATGCGGTGGGCCTGGGTAAGACGCTGGAAGCTGGCATTTTGACGGCGGAGCTGATGCGGCGCGGTCGGGCTCGGCGGATTCTGGTGGTGACGACCAAGAGCATGCTGACCCAGTTCCAGAAGGAGTTTTGGGTACGGTTTACGATTCCGCTGACGCGGTTGGATTCGGTGGGGTTGCAGCGGATTCGGGCCAAGATTCCCACGAATCACAACCCTTTCCATTACTACGATAAGTCGATTGTTTCGGTCGATACGTTGAAGCAGGACCGGGAGTATCGCACCTATATCGAGCAGGCCCATTGGGATGTGATCGTCATTGATGAGTGCCATAACGTGGCGCGGCGAGGGCGGGAACAGCGGGCGTCTTTGCGATCGCGCTTAGCCGATCGCCTCTCCAACCGCTCCGACACCCTAATCATGCTCTCGGCCACGCCCCACGATGGCAGGCCTGAGAGCTTTGCCAGCTTGATGAACATGCTGGACCCCACAGCGATCGCCAATGAGTCCGAGTACACCAAGGAAGACATTCGCGACCTCTACGTCCGCCGCTTCAAAAAGGACGTCAAGGACCAGCTGGACAAGAACTTCCCAGAGCGGCAGGTGCAGGGCATTGATGCGGAGGCCAGTGCTGCAGAGGAGCGAGCCTTTGATGTTCTGAGTGAGCTGAAGCTGGGCCAGAGCGACAGCAAGCGTAAGGCAGGGATGCTGTTTAAGACGACGCTGCTGAAGGCGCTGTTGTCCAGCCCGATGGCCTGTCTGCAAACGGTGCGCAATCGCATTAAGACGCTGACGAAGAAAGAGGGCAATTACGCCCAGGACATTTCGGAGCTGGAGGCTTTGGCGGCTTCTGTGGAGGCCATCACGCTAACAGACTTTTCCAAGTATCAGCAGCTCTTGCAGTTGATTACGGGTAAGGCCAAGGATGGCGGTTTTGCCTGGAAGGGCAAGGACAAGGCAGACCGGCTGGTGATCTTCACGGAGCGCATCGAGACGATGAAGTTTCTGGCGGCGCAGCTCCAGGCCGACCTGGGCCTGAAGGACGGGGCTGTGGCCATGATGGATGGCGGCATGGCTGATGTGCAGCAGATGGAGATTATTGAGCAGTTTGGCAATGAAAAGGCGAAGCTGCGGCTGCTGGTCTGTACCGATGTGGCTTCAGAAGGGATCAACCTGCATTACCTCTCCCACCGGCTGGTGCATTTTGATATTCCCTGGTCGTTGATGGCCTTGCAGCAGCGCAATGGCCGCATTGACCGCTATGGCCAGGAAAAGCAGCCCCAAATTCGCTATTTGCTGAACCGTTCGCGGAACCCGCGCATGGATGAGGCGGAGCGGATTATTCGGGTGCTGCTGAAGAAGGATGAACAGGCCGTGCAGAACATCGGCGACCCCAGTGTGTTTATGGGGGTCTTTGATGTCAGTGAGGAGGAACTGGTGACGGCCCAGGCGATCGAGTCTGGGGAGTCAGCGGATAGCTTTGACCAGCGGCTGACGCCGGAGGCCAGTGATGCTGAGGATGACTTTGACCCCTTTGCCTGGTTTGACCAGGAGCCCGAGGTGAGCGAGGAAGCCGATGCGGTGACAGAAACCGCAACCTGGCCCAGCCTGTTTGCCAATGACTATCTCTACAGCGCAGGGGCGTTGAAAGAGATCGAAGAAGAGCTGGGGCTACAAATTAACTGCCTGGATGATGAGCAGCGCATTGAGCTGACAATGCCCGATGAGCTGCGAAAGCGGTTTAGCCGCTTGCCCAAGGAGGTTCAGCCGAAGCAGGCAGAGGCGCTGATTTTATCGGCCAAGAAAGCTGCGATTAAAGAGGCCCTGGAAGAGTCTCGCCGCTCGGAAGAGACCTGGCCGGATGTGCAGTATCTCTGGCCGCTGCATCCGGTGGTGAGCTGGCTGGGCGATCGCTGCATTACTGCCTTCAACCGCCATGAGGCCCCGGTCCTAACCCTGCCCCCGCTGGATTCCGGTGAAGCGGTGTTTGTCATGTCTGGGGTGATTCCCAATAAGCGGGGGCAGCCCATGGTGAATCGCTGGCTGAGTGTGGTGTTTCAGCAGGGCAAGTTTGACCGGATTGAGGCGTTTGAGCAGACGCTGGAGCGGACAAAGCTCGGCAAGCAGGCCATGCCCAATGCGATGCAGGCCGTGCCGGACTCGTTGCTGTTGCTGCGAGGGGAGGCGGTGGAGCAGGCGAGGAAGTTGTTGCTGCAAGAGCGAAAGGAATTTGTAGATCGCTTTGCAGGGGAGCTGGCGGCGCAGCGGCAGCGGTTGAAGGAGTTGCGCGATCGCCATTACCAAGAGCTCGACCTCAAGCTGGAGGGTGACCAAAAGCGCTCCAAGAGCCAGGCGGAGAAGAAGCGGGAGGCCGCTGCTCGCCATATCGACAAGGTGTTCAACGCGCAGGAGCGTTGGGTGGAGGATTCGATGACGACGGAGCCTGCACCGTTTATCAAGCTGATTTCTGTACTGAGGGGGGATAAAGCATGAGCGTTTCGACCAGTGTGTTGACGGGCATTGCCAACGAGAACGAGTTTTATTCCAACTACTACCTCAGTGCCATTCTCAAGGATGACATTAAGGGGGTGGCGGATCGCTGGCGGACTCAGGATGAGGCGGCGAAGGAGCAGGCTGATGGGGGTAAGGGGCAGGTGTCGCCGCCGAAGCGGTTAAGCCAGTTGGCCAGTAACTATTTTCGGATTCGCGATCAGTTTCGCCAGCAGCGCAATGATGAGGAGCGGGTGGCGAAGCAGCGGGAGTGGCTGCGGCTGTTTTTGCCTGCGCTGGGCTATGAGCTGACGCCGAATGAGCCCCAGGAATTAGAGAATGGGCAGCTATTGCCGGTGTTGGCGCGGGTGGAGAAGGGCAATGGCACGCCGCTGCTGTGGGTGCTGGAGGTGCAGCCGGGGGATGAGGGCAATGAGGATGTGTTGTCGTTGCCGCTGAGTTCTTATGCCCTAGAGGCACTGTACGATTCAGAGATTTTCCAGCTGGAGCTGGAGAAGATTGTTTCCGACTTGGTGTTTGCCCAGGAGGAGCCGCCCCGCTGGGTGATGATTGTCAGCTTGGGGCAGGTGAAGCTGATTGACCGCTTTAAGTGGAATGCCTCGCGGCTGCTGAGTTTTGATATTGGGGAGATTCTGTCGCGCAAGGACTCGGAGACGCTGCTAGCGACGGCGACGCTGTTGCATCGCGAACATACTTGCCCGGAGGAAGGCTCACCGCTGCTGGATGACCTGGATGAGAATTCCCACAAGCATGCCTATTCGGTGTCCGATGATCTGAAGTATGCCCTGCGGAAGTCGATTGAACTGTTGGGTAATGAGGCAGTTTGGTATTTGCGCAATAAGCGTAAGGAAGGGGTGTTTGATGAGCGGCTGGATGCCTCGCAGCTGTCGCTGGAATGCCTGCGCTACATGTACCGGCTGCTGTTTGTGTTTTATATCGAGGCGCGGCAGGAGTTGGGCTATGCGCCGATGGATTCGGAGATTTATCGCCAGGGCTACAGCCTGGAGTCGCTGCGGGAGCTGGAGCAGACGAATCTGCGGACGGCGGAGGATACGGAGGGCTATTTCATTGATGCTTCGTTGAAGAAGTTATTTCAGTTGATTTGGCAGGGCTATCCGCCCCTGGATGAGGAGCAGCAGGCGCTGAATCTAAATCAGGAGGAGATTGTCCACGATACGTTTACCCTGGCTCCGCTGAAGAGTCACCTGTTTGACCCGGAGCGGCTGAAGCTGTTGGGTCGGGTGAAGTTCCGCAATGTGGTCTTGCGGGAGGTGATTGAGCTGATGTCGCTGTCGAAGGAGAAGGGAAAGGGTCGAGGCCGCAAGCGGCGGGGGCGGATTAGCTATGCCCAGTTGGGGATTAACCAGTTGGGTGCGGTGTATGAGGCGCTGCTCTGTTTTCGCGGGTTCTTTGCCGAGGAGGATCTGTATGAGGTGAAGCGGGCCCAGGATAAGGCGGTAAATCCGTTGGAGGTGGGTTATTTTGTCCCGGCGGGGGACTTGGAGAAGTACCACGAGGATGAGCGGGTCTATGAGAAGGACGGTACGCCGACCTGTTATCCCAAGGGGACGTTTATCTATCGTTTGGCGGGGCGGGACCGGGAGAATTCTGCCTCTTATTATACGCCGGAGTCGCTGACGAAGTGCTTGGTGAAGTACACGCTGAAGGAGCTGCTGAAGGATAAGACGGCGGATGACATTCTGAAGCTGAGCATCTGTGAGCCTGCCATGGGTAGTGCGGCGTTTTTGAATGAGGCGATCAATCAGCTGTCGGAGAAGTATCTGGAGCTGAAGCAGGAGGAGCTGGGGGAGCGGATTTCCCATGAGCAGTATCTGCAAGAGCGGCAGAAGGTGAAGATGCTGCTGGCAGATCGGAATGTCTATGGTATTGACTTGAATCCGGTGGCAGTGGAGCTGGCGGAGATTTCGCTTTGGCTCAATAGCATTTACAAGCCGGAGGGGGGTCGGGCGTTTGTGCCTTGGTTTGGCATGCATTTGCACTGTGGCAATTCGCTGATTGGGGCGCGACGGCAGGTGTATGACACTGGGATGATCCCAGTTGAAGGAGCAACCCGAAAGCAAGGCAAGGCGAGCTGGTGGTGGGAGCAGGAACCGGAGCGGGTGCTGTTGCCAGAAAAGCTGGGTGAGGGGCAGGTGTACCATTTTCTGCTGCCGGATTTTGGCATGGCAGATTACAAGGACAAGGTGATTAAGTCTTTGGCCCCGGATGAGATTCAGCAGATTAATGATTGGCGTAAGTCGTTTTGCAAGGACCCTTGGGCGGAGTCGGATGTGGAGCGGTTGGTTGCACTGAGTCGGCGGATTGATGAGCTATGGATGTTGCATGGGCAAGAGTTGCAGGCGCTGAAGGAGCGGACGACGGATTCGTTGGATGTGTGGGGGCAAGCGTCGGAGGTGCCTGTTGCTGTGACGCTGGAGATGAAGGATAAGATCCATGAGCAGGAGAAGTTGTCGGAGGGGGTGAGCCATTCGGGGGCGTACCGGCGATTGAAGCTGGTGATGGATTATTGGTGTGCGTTGTGGTTTTGGCCGATTCAGCAGGCGGGGCTGTTGCCGAGTCGGCAGGAGTTTTTGTTGGAGTTGGCGTTGATTTTGGGTGAGTATGAGCTGGCCCAGGGTGTAAGGGATGGGGAGCAGTTGCCGTTGTTTCCGGTGACGGATGGGGAGAGTGAGGCGCGGGCGAAGCAGTTTGCGCGGGATTTTGGTTGGGTGAGTGTGGCGGAGCTTGGGAAGGAGCGGCCTCGGATTGGGTTGGTGGAGAAGTTGGCGCGGGAGAAGCGGTTTTTCCACTGGGAGTTGGAGTTTGCGGATGTTTTTGTGGAGAAGGGTGGGTTTGATTTATTTTTGGGGAATCCGCCTTGGATCAAAGTCTCATGGGAAGAAGGTGGAATA
>CALLAT010000148.1 GCA_938002085.1 uncultured Pseudanabaenaceae cyanobacterium | reverse complement strand
CTCTGTCTAGGTTCTGGCAACCTCACAAGAACCGGAGCTCCGTTTGGCGCTTTACTAAAGTAACAGGGAATGGGAAATTGACGCAAGCTTTCTGAAAAGTTTCTTGGAGATCGCTGGGAAGGCCTATAAATACGTTGTTTTAGTTTTTCAGACTCAACGCAGCTGGCGTTCCATGAGTAGTTGCGGTTCTATATTCTCGATGCCGACGAGTCCTTCTAGCTGCGCTAGGCGTTGGAGACTATCTGCTATCTCGCCTGAAATTGCATGAACCCAGGCTCCTTGGGGGGCAAAGTCTAAGACTTTGGTTATGGAATAGCCTGCGGCTTCTATGTTTGCGGCCCGATCGCGTGCATCAACCCCCTCCTCAAACCGAATAAAGACTTCTCCTGTGGGGACAACAGCAATGTCGCCATCGCCATAGACCGGCAACGGACTCTCTCCTCCATTGCGCTGTCGCGAGACGGTCGGTGCTCCCTTGAATAAAGCGATCGCCCCCTTCTCGTCTCTAATAACAGTCACCGCCCCTTCTATTTCTGCCTCTGGATCAGGCAATCGAATGGCGTAGTAACCAGACCGTTGTTCATAGATCGCTGCACCAGGCTGGGAGCTGGCAGTGATTTGCTCAGGATACCGAGAGAATTCTGGGCTGGCGTCAGACTGTTTCACTGTCGGCTTAGTAGAAGGTAGACAAGAGAGGAGCGACTGTACAAACTCAGACTCAGAAGAAAAGGCTTGGTAAACTACTGGCGTTACGAGCTGCAGAGGCAGAGACGGTTTAACTGCCATGAGATCAGTAGCAACTGAGGCTGTTGCGGAACCAGGCAGCTGACATTGCAGCCATAGGACAAGAAGTAAGGACATCAGCATCCAAGTCGTCGAGATACTGCAAAGAACTTTCACAGCGTAAATCGAGACTTAGCGGTTGGAAGTATCAGAATATCCGGCTTCAGCTAGTTCAGAAGGTATGATGCGCTCCCTGACGGGTCTGACAAAGCTTGTAAAGAAGGTTATCGCCCATCCCCTCGAACCAAATGAAATGTGGCAGTTTGAGGGAGAATTTGCCGCGCTGCCGTCCTAGATAGCGCTACTGAATCCGCAAACGCGAGGAAACAATATGCCGATCTATCGCTATGGCGGTCAACGGGGCAGAGCCTACAAGCTGGATACGAGTGATGACTATATGGTTGTGCGCACCAGTAGTCGTAAATCGCTGTTTAGCGATCGCCCCTACGAAGCCGCAGCGATTTCCCCCCAATCCCGGCGGTTGCTGTCTCGCTTTGACCGGGTGACACAGTTTCGGGCAGCAGGTGTAGAAGTCTTGCGAACCAAGGCTCGTGAGAATGCTCTACAAGTTAGGGATGAGGCCAGAGAACAGCTCAAAGCTGAAGACGAAGTCCAGTTTGCAGGGCGGGTATTGGTTGAGCCCAGCTCCCAGTGTCCGGTGATTTACACCGAGAATCTCTTTATAAAGTTCCAAAGTCGTACGGCAGAAGCAACCTGTCAGGAACTCATTGAACGCTACGGGCTGAGTGGACGCCCGATTGATTTCACCCGCAATGCCTATTTCCTCAGAGCTGCTGAAGGCACTGGGGCGGAAGTCTTCGAGCTATCTGAACAGTTGCTGAGCGAAGGGATGGTGGAGCTATGCCATCCCGAGCTGATTCGTCATTTCAACCAACGCCAGGTGCAAGGCAGCAATATTCAGGCCAATGGCCTGGACAATGGATTGCCCAAGGCTTTTACACAGCAATGGCATTTGGCCAGTACGACTATTGCTGGCAAAGCTATCAATGCCAGTGCCAATGTTGCTGCCGCATGGCCTCTGAGCCAGGGCAATGGCATCACCATCGCAGTGGTTGATGATGGTTTTGACTTAGAACATGAAGAATTCAGCTCCCCTGGCAAAATTATTGCGCCGAGGGATGCAACCAAAGGAACGAATGATCCAAGACCGGGTCGGCGGGATAACCATGGCACTTCCTGTGCGGGCGTTGCTTGTGGCGATGGTCGCTTTGGCGCAACGGGGGTGGCTCCCAAGGCAAAGCTCATGCCGATCCGGTTGACATCTGGCTTGGGCTCCATGGCCGAAGCCGAGGCATTTGCCTGGGCCGCGCGCAATGGTGCAGACATTATTTCCTGTAGCTGGGGTCCACCAGACGGGGCCTGGTTTGATAAGGATGATCCGCTGCATCAGCGAGTGGTGCCGTTGCCAGACTCAACCCGGTTGGCGATGGAGTTCGCCCTGGAGCAGGGTCGCGATGGCAAGGGTTGTGTAATTTGCTGGGCGGCGGGCAATGGCAATGAGCTAGCGGATAACGATGGCTATGCCAGTTTTGAGAAGGTGATTGCGGTGGCGGCTTGCAATGACATGAATACCCGCAGTGCCTATAGCGATTACGGTGATTCGATTTGGTGTGCGTTCCCCAGTAATAACGGTGAGCCTTCCTTAACTAATGGCATTTGGACCGCCGATCGCAGTGGCAATGGTGGCTATAACTGGGGGAGCGATCGCCTAGGCGATGAGGCAGGCAACTACACCAATTCCTTTGGCGGAACTTCCAGCGCTTGCCCTGGTGTAGCGGGGGTGGCGGCATTGATTTTGGCTCGCAACCCCCAATTGCGCTGGGAACAGGTCAAGGATGTGATTAAGCAATCCTGCGATCGCATCGACGAAGCCAATGGCAACTACAACGACCAAGGACACAGTCGCTTCTATGGCTATGGCCGCATTAATGCGCTCAAAGCCGTGGAACTAGCCGTCCCTCCTACTCAAACCACACCAGTGGTCGTGAATCAGGCCGTCCGCGATGTCACAATCCAAGACCTACGTTCCGCAACACTATCGCTAACAGTTGCAGAGACATCTCCTTTATTGAGTCTCAAGGTGGCAGTGGACCTAGACCACACCTACATTGGCGATCTCGTCGTCACGCTCACCCCACCAGAATCCTTAGGCCTTGAGCCCATCAAACTGCACAACCGGGCTGGGGGAGGCAGGGATAATATCAAGCAAACCTACGATGCAACGATGATTCCTCAACTCGCTCAGCTAGAAGGGAAAGTCCCCACAGGAAGCTGGACGCTGGAGGTTCTTGATTTGGCTCGCTGGGACAATGGCGTTCTCCATAGTTTTGCTTTGGAGATGGAGGTGTAGTCGCCACTCTTCTCGGTTCAATCAACTAGAACTGGCAAGGTCATGTGAGGCCAAATCTCAGTTGCTTGTCTCCTAAATCCTTTTCGGGCGAACGACTGTTCGCCCCTACGGCTCAACCAATGGGAGTTGGGTGTCACGGCATCGGATTTGGCATGAAGATCGCTTGCAGCTACAGACGACTGCTCACTGAGCGAGAACCACAACCTCGACCTGCGCCATCTAGCTCCCAAGGGAAATAACAACTGCCAATCCCTTTCGCTAAATGGTAACTATCGGGGGAGAAGGAGTTGCGAGAGCCATCAGCCTCAGTCCAGGCTAGCGTTGTGACGCGAATGGAAATGTCCTCGGTGGTTTGAAACGGAGTGATGACATCATCCATGACATCAGCGGCGGAAAGCTTGACCGCCATGCGATCGCCAACCCCCAATACTTCCTGGCGCACCCGTTTTCCTCCCTTACCAATGGAGGCATATGCTCCATCAATGGAAACCAGGATGTCGTAGTGCAACCAAATATCGCTCACGCTGTCAGAAGACGCGTTCCCCAGGCTGGTGGTGAGGTAATTGAAGCGATCGCCTAAATGAATCGGCTCATCGCTAATCGAATTGAGAAAAATGACGCCATAATCGGGCACCTCCCCTTTGGCCGGAACAGGCAAACTGGCGGGACGGGCTTTGACAGGCTGAACGCGTCGAGTGGTTTGGTTTTGGTCTCCGCACAAACGACTGAGGTCTAACGTATTGCCCTGGGAATCAACCAAGACGCAGATGGCATTGTAGGTCTGGGCCACAGCAGGACCTGCTGCCAGCCCAAAGAGCGTGGGAATTGCCACAGCCGCAGCTACAACGCAGTGATTGAGATGGAACATGGAGATCACCAGTGAGTTGATAAAGCAAATCCAGATGCAAAAGGATAGCGATCGCGATCTCCAATGAATGGTGGAACTCATGCTCCACAATCGGAACAGGCTCACTATTGAAAACCACATTAGGTCGCATGGCTGCCTCCAATGAACCAATCAGAATTTGGTCCACTGGGCAGTGCATCCCATTCACTCTTCTAGGACTAGTCCTAACTTCAGTGTTGACGCCAGAATCCTCTGACTAACGGTGTCTATTTGCATTCGTCATATAAAAATCTCTCCGAAAACAGATAAAACCAGGACCTACGGCAGGGGTAGGGAGGAGCCTCTAGCCAGTAGCTTTTCCTATGCCGTTTCTAAGGATTAACTTCAAGACTTTGCCAAGCACGCTCTTCTGTTTGAGAGTAGCGCCAACGATTTTGAGGTTCTCCTCGCAATTCAAGATGATCAACCTCCAAGGGTTGCAATACCAATAGGACAAAGTCATCTGGAGGCAGACTGCTCTGGTTGGCTTCAACAGGCTGCTCTTGTCGCTCAAACGCAGCCTGCTCTGCTCGGGGTTGCCCCGGCTCAGGCCAATAGAAAGACGTTTGAGCATTAGCAGAAATAGCTTCCCAGGTCTGCTGACGCACAGGCCCCAAAGTATCTTGCCCATCCAACGCGATCGCCACTTTCCCTGCCAGACGAAACTGCTCCCGCGTCTTTGGGAAATACCAACAAAGCTCAGCCCAGGGATTTGCCTCCAGTTCTGCAACCTTGGCACTGCGGCGATCGCAAATGAACTTCAGCCCATTCCAATCCAACCCATCAGGCTGATCCAAAAACCCTCGAAAAACAACCGTTCGATTTGCAGGACGACCATCCGCTCGCACCGTTGCCAATTGACCGTAGCGAGCATAGGCTAGGGCGCGATTGCGATGGAGCGCACGGGACAGAGGCGATCGCCAAGGGGCAAGCTGCCCCTTCGTTCTAGAAGCATCGTCCCCGGTCGAAATCTGATTACTCACAGTCAAGTCATTTGCCTCTTTGACCATCAGCTAAACCACCAAAGCAGAGGCTGCTTGCTGAATTGCAGCCACAACTTTATCTTGTTGCTCACTCAACAATTCTGGGAACATGGGTAACGAAAGGACTTCCCGCGCTGCCTGCTCTGCCACAGGGAAGCTGCCCTCAGCCAAGCCCAAATCTTGATAGACCGTCTGAAGATGAAGTGGCACAGGATAATAAATCATCGAGATCACATCCTGCTCGGCCAGCTTTTCCTTGAGCCAATCGCGACAGTTGCCAGAGACATTAGCCTTGACGTTATCACTACAGGGCTGATCCTGACAGCGAAGACTCGCGCCACAGGGTTGTACTCGCAACGTATATTGGTGCCACACTGCCGTGCCATCGGCAGTCGGTTGAGGTGGGACAATACCAGGGACTTTTGCCAAGAGTTGGCTGTAGCGGGCAGCGATCGCCCGCCGTTGCTCATTCCACTGATCGAGATGCTTCAGCTTGATCGACAGAATCGCGGCTTGTAGACCATCCAGGCGACTGGTAACGCCAAAGGCTTCGTGGTAGTAACGCTGGCGCATGCCATGCTGGCGCAACATGGTGATCTTTTCAGCGATCGCAGCATCATTGGTCGTCACACAGCCCCCATCTCCACAGGCTCCGAGGTTCTTCGTCGGGAAAAAGCTAAAGCAGCCCACATGGCCCCAACTTCCCACTTTCTGGCCCTGCCATTCTGCTCCCGCCGCCTGGGCAGCATCTTCGATGACATAGAGATTATGGCGTTGAGCGATCGCCCCCAGCCGAACCATATCCACCGGATTACCAAACAAATGCACCGGCATAATCGCCTTAGTACGCGGCGTAATTGAGGCTTCAACCAGATCTAAATCCAAATTGAAACTATCTGGCTCAATATCAATAAAGACAGGCTTAGCCCCCACCGCCGAAATCGTCTCTGCCGTGGCAAAAAAGGTGAAGGGTGTCGTAATCACCTCATCGCCAGGACCAATCTCCAACGCCCGCAATGCCAGGTACAGCGCATCAGTGCCGGAGTTACAGCTCACGGCTTCAGCCGTACCGATGTAATCCGCAAACTGCCGCTCAAATCCCGTAACCGCCTCTCCGCCGATGTAATACCCCGAAGCCAAAATCTTGAGAACGGCAGCTTCAACCTCTCCTTGGATGGTCTTGTACTGCTGGGTCAGATCTAACGGGGGAATCTTAGTCACACTAGAAGCTGCAAAAAGCAGATGCGGGGTTGGCACCTAACCAAAATAATCCGGCTCGTTACCCGGAGTCCATTTAATATTGCAGCCAATACTGGGCTTTTGCTCTTGAGGCACGGGCTGCCCCGCCAACAATGCATCAATGGCCCGGCGCAAATCCCGCCCGGTCACTGGCTTGTCATTGCCCGGCCGACTGTCATCTAGCTGCCCCCGATAGGCTAAAGGCCAAGCTGGGGACGCATCGCCCGCAAAGAGGAAAAAGTCTGGGGTACAGGCTGCGCTGTAAGCCTTTGCCACAGCCTGATCAACATCAAATAAATAGGGAAAATTAAAGCCGTGTTCTTCAGCCTGGGCCTTAAGGTGCTCCGGTCCATCCTGGGGGTGAGTCTGCAAGCTGTTAGAGCTAATCGCCACAATTTCCAAGGGCTGAGCCTGGTAGTCTCGCCCCAAACTCGCTAGCTCCCGTTCGATATGTTTCACAAACGGGCAATGCTTACAAATGAACATCACCAGCAGAGCCTTGCTGGGGTCTAAATCCCCAAGGGACAGAATTTGGTCGGACTGCACATTCGGTAAAGCAAAGGCTGGGGCAGAAGTGCCCAAAGCCAGCATGGTTGAAGGAGTTAAGGACATTGTTTAAGCAAAGCTGCGTCTTCAAAAAGCCAGGGCTGTAAGCAAGGATGAACAGCCATTCATGCACAAGCAACGGCGATCGCTCTTGAACCATCCTATCGCTGGAGCGTCTCCCTCAACCTCCAGACCTAGCAGCTCCTCACAGGCCATGAAATCTCCGCCAAACAGACTCATCCACTCGGCAAGAAGTCACAAACACCCCAGATCGTCAGCCTCAGAACTGCTCTTCAAACAACCGTCCATCCGGCATGACCGCCCCGGTCAGAATGGCCCCCTGCCAATAAGCGCCTCGTAAATCCGCTTGGGTCAAATCAGCTCCGGCCAAATTAGCATGGCTCAAATAAGCCCCCTCCAAAGACGCTCCCCAAAGCGAAGCCCCGCCCAAATCAGCACGAATCAAGTCTGCTCCCAGCAATGACGCCAAGCTAAGATCCGCCTCCCGCAAGTCCGCTCGAAACAACAATGCAAAGCGCAAATCAACATCGTGGAGATTCGCCCCTGCCAAGTCCAAATTATTCAGATAAGCACCGCACAAGTTGGGCCGGATATGAGGATTCGCCAAGCGCCATTCATTCCACACCGCCACTCCCTGAACAAGAATGTAGCCATGCTCCTCCTCCACAGGCTTACAAACAACATCTGTAGAAGCTAGAACCAAGGCGCTGCTACCCCCCTCCGGGGCAGTAGGCTCGGCCATCACTGGGTCACAGGCAATCCAGTTCCCATAATCGTCGTAATAGCCCCAGTCGGCTGCTTCCTCCAAGACAGCATTGCGACTCCCATCCCAGTCAGCAACGGCAAAGGACTGACTCGATTCAACTTCCAAGACCTGTTGCTGACTGGGCGGTAGCCAAGGATTATGGCGCGGTGGACCATCTTCGGGCGGCTCCCAGACAGGCTCAACCCAAGGTTCACCGGATTGGAGCTCATGGGCTTCCCAGGCTGGCTCCACGGAAGGCGCAATCTGTTGAGCCGAGATGGCTGCCGCAGCCCAAGACTCTTCGGGCAGTAGGGGATGACTGGCATAGGACCAGCTCGGCCTCTGCTGACTCTCCTGCTGAGCGAGATTTTCCTGAGGCGCAACGGTCAGAGGCTGCTCAAAGGGTAATTTAATGCGCCGACGCTGGGCTTGTTCAGCGATCGCCTGGGCTGCTTCTTCCTGCTGGCGAGAACGGGCGATCGCATCAGCCACCGTCAATCCACCGGAATGATAGACCTGAAGACTGCCTTCATCACTGGCATGGGGCACTAAACCGGAACGATAGCGCCCCAAAGTATGACTTGCAGGCGCCATAGCCCTAGGCAAAGTCCCAGGCAGATTGTTCTGAGGTAGTGTTGGCTCTAAGCAATGATGATGGCCAGTCTCGGACTCCTCCAGGATCAATGGTGCAGGGTCTGATGCTGACGCAACGACTGAGCTAACGCTCCCCTGAGGGTTACGAGCCCGATAGGCCTGGCTTGAAGATTGAGTGCTCGGCCGCAGTTTGGGCTGGGTTGCAGTGTTAGGCTGCTCCCTCGGTTTCGCAACAGAGGCTTTGACAGGCAGCTTAGGGCTTGGCCCAAGGGGTGACGAGACTTTAGGTCGTGAAGCAAGGTTTTCGGGAGCTTGGGGAGCGATCGCATTCGCCCCGGCAGAAACGACAGAATGCCGCTCACGATTACCAGGCTTGTTTCTCGGGGCATGGCTAGAGTTTGACTGGGCAACATCCAGCCGAATGGGTTTAGAGACCGGCTTTAGCGGTACATCCCAAAAGTCAGCAGACTCGTCCGTATCCCACACATCTTCAAACGTCTCTTCTTCCGACGATTCTGCCTCATCATCCTCCCAGTCATCATCCTCAAACCCCTCATCATCTAAATTATCGGGCCCTGCCCCTAACTTACAGCTGGCAGCATTTTCCAACTTAGAGTGACGAGTTAATTCCGCTGCAGGCTGGAGCTTTAGCCCTCCTTGAACCAGGCTATTCAACACCGCTTTAGCAGCAAGACTTTGTTCCCTAGGGGCCTTAGAGACCTCTCCACGGTAAGCCATCTGCCCATCAGCTTGAGCTGCGAGATTTTCTCCAGGGAGATGCAAGCGGTCTAAGGGCAAAGTCGCCACATTGGAGAGCGTGGTAACCACCTGCCAAAATGACTCGTCCCCCTTGAGTAAATTCAATCCCGGCCAGGCATCACTCTCCAGCGCCTGACGACGCGCCTTCGCCGATTGGGCAAACTTCCCGTACAGCAGCCGATTACCGGCCTGATTGACCACCAGAGGCTCACAGCTCGGCGGAGCCGGAAAAGCCAGCGCTAGCCGCGCTGCCAAGGCGACAGGCGCTTCAAACAAAACATTTACAAACTCTCCCTGACCATGTTTTTCAATAAACCGAGTCTGCCGTTCAAATAGCGGCTGCATCACATCTGGGTAAAGGGCCTGGGGAATCCCCAAAAGCGCCCAGCCCTTGACGTCCTTGGACCGACGAAAGCGCAATGTTGCCCAGGAAGATGTGACCACAGCCATCGCCGAAACCTCCAACGATCCAAACGGAGCCCCAGGACGCTAGCAAGACGGAGAAAACTCAACTTCTCAAAGTACTGTGCCAGGAGCAGTCGTCTTATGGGTAAGACTTTATCAGTATCAATACAGCTTGATCCTTGGCTGCATGTAGTACAAATTTACTATATTTTTTCTCGATTGAAAAGGTCAGTTCCTCAGGAACTGACCTTTTCAATCACCAATGGAGGAGTTGAATCTTAAGCTATGGATTACACAGCGCCAGAGCCCTTCGAAAACACCATTTTCACAGTCTTCAAAATGAGCTTGATGTCATACCACAGGCTCCAATCCCGCTGATATTTCAGATCTAGCTGAACCACATCTTCAAACGTCTTGACCGTAGAGCGACCATTCACCTGCCATTCTCCAGTCATGCCCGGCTTGATGTCTAAGCGCCGCCACTGAGGAATCTCATATTGTTCAGTTTCATCCAAAGTCGGTGGACGGGTTCCCACCAAGCTCATTTCACCCCGCAAAACATTCCAGAACTGGGGTAGCTCATCGAGGCTCGTACGCCTTAAAAAGCGCCCAACCTGAGTAATGCGATGATCTTGAGCATTTTTAAACAAGGCTCCCTCAACCTCATTTTTCACTTCCTTCTTGCGCGCCTCGGCATCAATCACCATGGAGCGAAATTTCCAAATCATAAAGGGACTCCCTAACCAGGAGCAGCGACGCTGGCCAAAGAAAATAGGCCCCCCATCTTCAAGTTTGATCGCAATGATAATGGGAACAGAGGCCACCGCTGTAATGCCCAATCCAACGATCGCCCCGACAATATCCAGGCCTCTTTTAGCACGGGAGTGAACCGAGGGATGGGTAATGATGTCTACGTTTTGAGCCGGTGAAGTCTCAACGACAGAGGCTTCAGATTCTCCCGACTCCTCAATGGTCAGAACCTTATCCAATTCAGTCAATTGAAGAACGAGGCGCACCTGGGGAGACAGATTTTGCAAAATCAACTCAGCTTGGTGCATGCCCAACAACTTGCGACAAGCAATTAAAGCACCAACGCCACTGCTATCCATGAACTGAGTATTCTCAAAATCCAGCACCAACTGCTGGGGGGGAGAAGCCTCAGAACAAAGGCCCTGGACCAACTGCTTCAGCTCTATCCCCTGGGGAACACTGAACAACTTCGAGACTAAAATCCGCTGGCGTTGCGGATTCTCTTCAGCGAGCATAAGTGTTAGAGCGGGGGGAATCATTTCGTCTGCAGCAGGTGCGAAGGGGGGCACAGGATTCGCTTGAATTTTAGAGCTGCCCATGGGAAATACCAGTCCTGCGGGGTGAAATCGTTACGTCATATCTATCTGGGATGCAAGACTCATAAAAACGCGGTCAAGCATTACCTAAGGCTTGAACAAGTCACGTCTCTTAGTGTCTTCACTCCACTTATCTCTCTTTTCTGAGGGTTCAATCATTTTCAGCCAACTAATTTGAGATTTCTGTAAATATATGGATAAGATTTTGCATTACGAAGCCCACGTCCCGTGAAAGCCGAAGGGGATCACCTCAGGCAGGGCAAGACGCGCGATCGCCCCTTGCTCGATAGCCTCTGCTTCAAAAATCAACAGTTCGCAACAATTGCGCTCACCATCAAACATCAAAGTCATAACCCACCCTGCAGAATGCCCGAGAGCAGAAGGGAGACAGACAGGACTATTGATATAAGCATGCGCCCCTAAATCAAATCGAACCACTTCACCGGAACGCATGTCTAGCTGGGCTAAAGCCGCAAACAGTTCTCCAGCGGTATCGACATCGGGACGGTGAGCATCAAAGTAAATGTGGCTGGGCTGTTGGCCCACCTCCCCAGGCATCACAACAGGGAATTCACAGGTTTGACCATAGAGACAGATTTGCTCCTTAAGCTGAGCCGTTTTGGGATCAATCCTCAGTTGCCAAAGCTCCCCTCCAAGATCATCTGCCAGAAGGCCTGTAGGAACATTGGCCAGAATCTCATTGCTACGGAAATCGGGGTAACGCACCAGCTGCAACAAAATCTCGCCTTGCTCCACACTGCCATTGGCAAAGTGCCACTGAAACCAGGGGGGAGCTGTATTGCGACTGACCCGTTCCAAGGTGTCGCAGTCAAAAATCCAAATTTCAGTTCCCTTGCCGGGTTGCCAATCGAGACAATCGCTGAAGCTACGCAGCTGTAAGAGAGCTGGCAGTAGCTTCAATCGCACAGGGGAAATGCAAAAGACCAAATAACGGCCCGCCAAGACCATGTCATGGATTAAAGGCACACCATCCAGCTTGTAAGCTTTCTGCTGGCGTATCTGACCTGTGCGATCGCTGCGGTACAGATGCAGCCGAGTCACTGGTCCAGCCTCGATTCCAAAGTTAAAGATTTCTCCTGTCTTCGGGTCCTGCTTGGGATGGGCTGAATAACCTTGGCTGGGTTTAAGACTCCCCAAATCATCAAGACCTAAGGTCTCCAAGGTTTCCAAATCCAAGCTGTGGGGCGGAGCCGCCTCCCAGAGAGCCAGTAGCCGATCCGGTAGAGCCAACACCGAAGTATTCGCCACATTCTTCACAGCCTGAGTGAGCGGAGACCCCAAGCGACGAATCCAAGGTTGGGGGGACAACATGCCGTAGCCCCCTTTCACAAATTCCCCCGCTTCGCTTTCCGCGCAATATCCCTCAGTGGCGACATAGCGATAGCAAGCTCGGGCCTGACCCTCTGCAAAATGCACGGCTAGGATGGCCCCATCCCCATCAAACCAATGGCCAATACTGGCCGCTCCTCGGCTAAAGCGCGCCGCCCCATTTTGATAGAAGGCACCTTTGAGTTCTGCTGGAATGGCCCCTTCAATCACCCTTAGCGTCTGGGATTCAAAGGGTTGGGCAGGTTGTTCAAACGCTTTGGCCCAGGCTTTGGATGCCGAAGAAGATGCGATTCCTTCGGAAGCTTGGGGAGCGATCGCTGGCTCAGTTAGCACAGAGGTCATAGCTCCAGTAAAAAAAGCAACAACTGGCATTGTTTGAGATTAGCAGGCCTCATGGCAGAAAACGATTCAAAGCAGCCTGCAACTCTTCAATTTCAGCCTCGATATTGCCCTGTTCAGCTGCTCGCAAAACGCATTGAGTCAGATGCTCATCCAGAATCAACCGCGCTACCTTATCCAAGGCTCCTCGCACCGCAGCCACCTGAATCAGAACATCAGGACAATTTTCCTGGTCCTGCACCATCCGCTTCAGTCCTCGCACATGACCTTCAATCCGGGATAAGCGATTCACAATCCGACGAATCGACTCATCGTCATGAACATGACTATGGGGGCCATGGTGATGCCCTTCCC
Organism: uncultured Pseudanabaenaceae cyanobacterium; assembly: GCA_938002085.1. Lineage (GTDB taxonomy): Bacteria > Cyanobacteriota > Cyanobacteriia > PCC-9006 > JAAUQQ01 > JAAUQQ01. Next base: position 14,871 of record CALLAT010000148.1, on the reverse strand, counting down.
CATGACTTTCAGCGACTTTAGCGAGAGACTCTGTAGACACAACTGCCTCCGACGCAGCCACCTGTTTCCTGGAGCGAGCTTTAGCCGCAGAGGACTCTGACTGTGCAATTTGGGCTTTCTTCACGGACTTGCCTTGTAACCCATTGAGCTCTGGACCATCCACAGGCACTGCATTGGATCTAGAAGCATTGGAACGATTCATGCAAACTGCTATCAAACAAAAGGGGAAGCCAACTTAAAACGATGGCCGGTGTACAACCACAAGCGGAGAAAACCTATCACTGGGCTAATGGCAAAATCGGCTGATGGGTAAAGCCAGTACCGCGCAAACAAAAGTTTCCACCAGCGATGCCTATCAACTCAGCGCTACCGCGATCGCCATAGGGTCTTCTCTATTCAGGTCGTCCATCTCCTTGATGGTAGACGTTTTGCCCGAAGCCGCTAGTTTTCTGATGTTCATCTTCATAAGCGTCAAAACATCAGCCACCGGTAGTAACCCCACCAAGAGATTATTGGGCACAACCTTAGACACAAACCCATGCCTCTCCCAGGGCTGAATGCTAACCCAAAGCAGTCGTTCACCTAAGCCTTGGACCAGTCCTTCAGCCGTCCATCGTCGGGAAACCCCACCCAGAAAGCCGTCGTCATCCCTTAGAACAACTGTCTAGAATTGAGACAGGACTGTTGGCGACCGAAGCGACTGGACTTGAGTTGTACAGAAACTGTAGGCCAGTCCAAATCACTTCTCGCCACCCACTGTTGTTTTCTTTTCTCCCTCGGTCGATCGCGATGAACCATCAGCACCGCCCTTCTCGCAAGGCTCCTTCTCGCAAGACACGCCGCAGCTGGCAACAGCTCACCACCCATGCCCTCGCCCTCGCCATGGGCATGGTTATGACCCTCGGCAGCCTCCGCGTATTACCCGCCTGGGCTGCTCCCCTAGATGACGCTCTACCCAAGGCTTCTAATGGCGAGGCTACCCCCATCCAGCTAGCCCAGCGCAGCCCTATCTCCCCCAAAGCGGCTCCAACCTTGGCCGCAGTCTCTCCCACCGGCCATAGCTTTGTCGCCGATGCCGTCCAGCGCATTGGCCCTGCTGTGGTTCGCATCGACACCGAGCGAACCATTACCCGCAATCTCGACCCCATTTTTGACGACCCCTTCTTCCGTCGCTTCTTTGGCGATGACATCGCAGGCAGCATGCCTCGGGAAGAGCTCCAACGGGGCCAGGGCTCAGGGTTCATCGTCGATAGCAAGGGCATCATTTTGACCAATGCCCATGTGGTCGATAAGGCAGACACTGTGAAGGTGACACTCACGGACGGTCGTGAATTTGAAGGCAAGGTCCAAGGCGCCGATCGCCTCACAGATATCGCTGTGATTAAGGTCAACACAAAAGGCAAAGCCTTACCCGCCGCCGCCCTAGGCAACTCCGGTGATATTCAAGTGGGAGACTGGGCGATCGCCGTGGGCAACCCTCTCGGCCTCAACAACACCGTTACCCTCGGCATCGTCAGCACCCTCAGCCGCTCCAGTAGCGAAGTCGGCATTTCCGATAAGCGCCTCGACTTCATTCAAACTGACGCGGCGATCAACCCCGGAAACTCGGGGGGTCCCCTCGTCAACGCCAACGGAGAAGTTATCGGCATCAACACCGCCATCCGCGCTGATGCCATGGGAATCGGCTTTGCCATCCCCATCAACAAGGCTCAGGAAATCGAAACTCAGCTCCTGCGCGACGGCAAAGTAGCCCGTCCCTATGTGGGCATTCAAATGGTTTCCCTCACAGCAAAGGATGCCAAGGAAAATAATGCTGACCCCAATGCTGACTTCATCATTCCTGAAGTGGATGGCGTATTGGTGGTGCGAGTTCTACCCAACACCCCCGCAGCCAAAGCCGGGATCCGTCGTGGTGACGTCATCACCCAAATTGGTGGCAAAGCCGTGGCCACCGCATCGGACTTGCAAGAACGGGTCGAGCAAAGCGGCATCGGCAACTCACTCAAGATGCAGCTACGTCGCCGTAGCCAAAACCTCTCGATTACAGTCACCACAGCAGAGCTAGATCAACAGCTTTAGAGCAGCAATGTTGACCTCATAGCGAGTTCCACTCGCAGAGCGCTTTCAAACGCCCCTTTCCCAGGGGCATTTTTTCTAGACCTTGGCCTTAAGAGCTAAGCTTTATCCCCGTTGCCATGCTGTAGCAAACTTGAGTCAATCTCCTAAGCTCGACAGCACTTGACGATAGGGCTTCAAAGTAGTTTCGGAGACAGGCATACAGAAAAGAAAAGGGGAAGCGGCGATCGCTTCCCCTTTTCTTTTCTAAACTCTAGCCAGAGTGAACATCAAAGGCATTACCTAAGCCTTTGTATTGTCATCAATCAGCTCTTCATCATCCAGAATCATGCTAGAACGCTCCTTGCCAGGAGCAGGAGGCAGATCAACCGTCAACGGAGGACGAGTATCAGCGCCTGTATCCAGACCGTAAGCACGAGCCGTCTTGTCATCTAAGATGCCGCTGGTCAAAGAACCATCATCGGTCAGAACCCCCGCAGCCTCATAGTTGAAGTCCATCTCCGGCGAAGCCGTGGCGAGAGAATCCTCATAGGCATTGAAACCCGTGCCCGCAGGAATCAAGCGACCGATAATCACGTTCTCCTTGAGACCGCGCAACCAGTCAGACTTACCTTGAATCGCGGCTTCGGTCAGCACACGAGTCGTCTCCTGGAAGGAAGCCGCTGAGATGAAGCTGTCAGTGTTCAACGAGGCTTTGGTAATACCCAACAGCATTGGGGTGTATTCCGCAGGGGCACCGCCTGTAATGGCCATGGCCTGGTTGACCTGATCCACCTGACGTAGCTCAACCAACTCACCCGGCAGCATTGTGGTGTCGCCACCATCTTCAACCCGAGCCTTTGAAGTCATTTGCTTGACAATGACTTCGATGTGCTTATCGGAAATCGTAATGCCCTGGGACTGATATACAGACTGCACTTCGTTGACCAAGAAAGACTGCACCTTCTGCAAGCTAGCCATGGCAGCTTCGTAGGTATCCAGCTCTTCACGGTAATTCTTGAAGAAAATATCCAAGATTTCGTGAGGGCTTGATAGGCCATCTGTGAGGGGTTCAGCAGCAGCAACTTTCTGACCATCCGCCACCATGACACTCTGGCCAGGATTAATGGGGTAGTCAGTAACAGTGCCGTCACTATCTACAACCTTGACTTCAATGATGTCGCCATCATCTTCCACCAGCTGAACCGTACCAGGACGAGCTGAGAGCACAGCGCCTTCCTTAGGTTTGCGAGCTTCCAGAAGCTCCTCAATTCTAGGTAGACCCTGAATGATGTCGCCGGTCTTAGCCCGCTCAAATACGAGCAAGACGAGGTTGTCACCCCGTTGAACCAGGCTAGTATCATCCACTTGCAGCACTGCACCAGGAGAGACGCGGTAAGGACGAGCCACACGGAACTTAATCTCGTTGGCGCCCACAGAAGTCACTTGGCCGGAACCTTCCATATGCAGGCCAGGCGCAATCTCGGTCCCCTCAACAATCAGATCCCCTTCTTTAACAGAAGGCGTCTCACTGCCAGTCGAGATGACCATGCTGTCGGATTCACGCTCAATCAAGATACGGCGCACCGCCTCAACGCCTTGCTGAATACCCTGAATCAAGCCGGTCTCTTTACAAAGGATCTCGGTGCAGGAAACAACCGCGCCGCCTTGAATGACCTCACCGTCCTTCACCAATAGGCGAGTCTTCGTGCTGCCCTGAACGGCATCCGCAGCAATGTCGCGACGCAACACCAGGGACTCAAGCACCACAATACTCAGCCGTAGCAAGTCAGCATCCTTCGCATCAGGCAGAAGCTCAATATCCGCCATGATTTGGGCAGAGTCAGCTTCCATGACCAACACCAACTGGGTGCGCATGAGGTCAACGCCTTCCACGGACTGCACCCGCTCACCATCCTTAAAGGGAATCCGCTGAATAATCTTGAGTCCCACGGAACGACCATCACCATCTTTGGCAACCTGGCTGGGCAGGGCAGGGTCAGTGGGAACCTGATACTCAATGACGGGGCGCAATAGAACCGCCTGACCTTCAGGCATTTCCACCACCTCAACGTAGCGAGTCTCCTCAACCTTGACCCCTTTCATGACGATATCGCCAGGGTTGGCCAAGGCACCGTTACTCGACTTGAGGTCCTTAGCGTTGTCGAGCATGTGAAGCTCGCCAGGCTTAACCACGATCTCCCGCAGAATGTCGTTCTTTTGAGTAACTTCGACAATGCCGCTGCTATTACAAAAGACATCCTTGACCACTTCCGTGCCAGCTTCAACAAACTGACCGTTCTCCACCATCAAGAGAGAGATGTCCTTGTTGACTTCGTGGGCTTCCTCTGGAATCCAGAGTAATGTGCCACCTTGGGTCACTTCAAAGCCTTGCTTAGACTTGCCCTTTTTACCCACTTCCACACCGGCATATTTGATAATGCCGCCCGTGTGGGTGCGGTACTGGTCGCTTTGCAACTCAGCCACAACTTGACCGTTTAGAACCTTGGTTCCAGGGGTAGTCGTGATATTGAACTGCTGAGCATCAGCCGTTTCCAACACATAGTGCTCACTACCCGAAGAGACCTCAGCATGGACGCGGGCCTTATCCAACGTGACCGATGCCGTCACAATCTCTACTTCGCGGTTGCCCTCACCACTATTAGGCAAGCGCACAACACCGCCATACTCAGTAGTTAGCCGAGTCTCAGCAAGGATGGAATCCTGGGTGACACTCTCACCATTTTTAACAATGGGTTCTGCACCTGGAGGAAGATTATAGACCTCGCCTCCCAGCACCCAAATCAATCCACCACGCTGGGCAATGCGGGTGGTATTGCCCTGACGGTCTTTCTTCTCTTCTGCAGCGATGTCTTGGAAGAGAATTTCACCGGCCATGTCCGATGCCACATCCTTAGTTGCCTTCTCAGTCGAGCGCTTAGCGCGTCCACCTACGGGAACCTCAGCAATCATCTGATTGGCAATCACATCATCGCCATCGCTCACGAAAACCGTTGAGCCCTGGGCGACCCGGACCACTTGTTTCTTACTACCTGAACCCAAGGTGATATCAAAATTGGCTTCCGCAACAAACACGTCTTCACCGTGGCGGGTACGGAAAGCTCTAGTACGAGCCTTCTTGGAGAAACTAACTTTGCTTTCTTTCTTCGCACGCTCTTGGCGAGCCACCTCACCGGTAAACACACCGCCCGTGTGGAAGGTACGCATCGTCAGCTGAGTGCCAGGCTCGCCAATGGATTGAGCCGCGATGATGCCAACCGCTTCACCCATGTCCACCATTTGAGCGTGGGCCAGGCTCCAGCCATAGCAAAGGCGGCAAACGGAGCGGGCAGCTTCGCAAGTGAGGGGAGAGCGGACCTTCAGTTCCTCAGCCCCAGACCGATCAATTGCCTCTGCGAGGTCTGCTGAAATGTCTTGGTTACGCGCTGCAACTAGCTCGCCTGTTTCGGGATGCTTAAGGTCTTCAGCGACGACGCGACCTAGGAGACGATCGCCCAGCTTAATCAGGACCCGCTCACCATCCTTCATCGGCTTAATGGTGACACTGCGGGTTGTACCGCAATCCATCTCCCGCACAATCACGTCCTGGGAGACATCCACCAGACGACGGGTCAAGTAACCGGAGTCAGCCGTACGAAGAGCAGTATCAACCAAGCCCTTACGTGCGCCATAAGACGAAATAATGTACTCCGTTACCGTCAGCCCTTCGCGGAAGTTGGTCTTAATGGGAAGGTCAATAATCTCACCTTGGGGATTCGCCATCAGGCCACGCATACCCACCAGCTGGCGTACCTGGGAGACATTACCGCGAGCACCGGAGAACGCCATCATATAGACGGAGTTCAGAGGGTTGTTGATCTTGAAGTTCTTGATGACCTCATTTTTGAGTTCATCACTAGTGATACTCCAGGTATCAATTACCTTTTGGAAGCGCTCAACCTCAGTGATTTCGCCTCGGCTGTAACGAGCTTCTGTCGTGCGGATCTCTTCTTCAGCCGCCTCCAGCATTTCCTTCTTGACCTCAGGAACTTTGAGGTCATGAATACTAATGGAAACACCCGCTTGGGTTGCAAACTTGAAGCCCAGACCTTTCAGTTGGTCAGCGACTTGGGCGGTGCGAGCAGTACCGTGATCAATGAAAGACGAGGTGATCATCTTCCGCAGTTGCTTTTTATCGATAATGCCGTTGTAAAACGCTACGGGCTTCTTGTCTGCTTGGTTTTGCTCTGCCATGGTGTCGCCTAATTACCCAACTGAACTGCGATCGCTCTACGGTTGAGAGCCAATACTCAAAATTCGATGCTGCCTCGAAGTGAATTAACCGATGTCTTGCGAGTCATCGGTTAATTCCCATCACGGCCTAATTGACCAACACATCATGGATGGTTTTATTGAGGATGCTTCTCCCTGCTGTCGTCAAAACGTACTGAGACAGAACGTTGCCCTCAGCATCTGCCCGAACGCGACGCTTCTCATAGACCGTCGTGATTGAACCATCATCATTAGTGGTTACTTCTGTCGGCTCACCTTCATCAGAATCTTGCTCGACAGGGCCATCGAAACGTACCCAAACGTAGGCATGGAGATCAATTTGGTCCTGTTCATAGGCCATGATGGCATCGTTCATCGAGCCGTAATAACGACCCGCCCCTTTCTGCTTTGTAGGGTTATGAACACTCAAGTAGTAACAGCCCAGGACCATATCCTGACTGGGTGTAATGATCGGAGAGCCCGTTGCCGGAGAGAGAACGTTGTTCGAAGCCAGCATCAACAAGCGAGCTTCTGACTGAGACTCCAGAGATAGCGGCACGTGAACCGCCATCTGGTCGCCGTCAAAATCAGCGTTAAACGCAGGGCAAACCAGGGGATGAAGCTGAATAGCTCGGCCCGGAACCAAAATAGGCTCAAATGCCTGAATACCGAGACGGTGAAGCGTCGGAGCTCGGTTGAGCATCACAGGGTGGCCATCAATCACCTCTTCAAGCACTTCCCAGACCACAGGGTCAGTGCGTTGGATTAGCTTTTTGGCAGCCTTAATATTGTTGACCAAGCCTTGGCGAATCAAACGGTGAATCACAAAGGGCTGGAATAGCTCGATCGCCATTTCCCGAGGCAAACCGCACTGGTGAATCTTGAGATTCGGACCCACCACAATGACAGAACGACCGGAGTAGTCAACGCGCTTACCCAGCAAGTTCTGCCGGAAGCGACCCTGCTTACCCTCAATAATGTCGGACAGGGATTTGAGGGGACGATTATTTGCCCCTACAACTGTGCGACCACGACGGCCATTATCAATCAGGGCATCGACCGCCTCTTGCAACATCCGCTTCTCGTTGCGGACAATAATCTCCGGCGCGAGAATTTCCTGCAAACGAGCTAGACGGTTATTGCGGTTAATGACTCGACGGTAAAGATCATTCAAGTCAGAGGTCGCAAAACGACCACCGTCCAGCTGCACCATCGGACGCAGATCTGGGGGAATCACTGGAATGTATTGCAGCACCATCCAGTCAGGACGAGAGCCGGTGGCGATAAAGTTATCAATCACCCGCAGGCGCTTAATCAACTTGGCCCGCTTCTGGCCTTTAGAAACCGCGATGGTTTCTCGCAGCTGCTCCGCCTCACCATCTAGGTCTAAGTCCTGTAGCAAACGCTGGAGTGCCTCAGCACCAATGCCAACTTCAATGCCTTCCAGGGTGGAATCTTCAGAATAAATCTGCTCTTCAAGCTCCATCCATTGGTCTTCGTTCAGCAACTGCTTGTGCTGGAGATCGGGATGGTTACCTGCATCCAAGACCACATAGGAATTGAAATAAACGATTTGCTCGACATCGCGCAAAGGCATGTCGAGGATAATGGCAATGTAGCTCGGAATTCCTTTGAGATACCAAACATGGGCCACCGGTGCAGCCAATTTGATATAGCCCATGCGATGGCGACGCACGCGGGACTCAGTCACTTCAACGCCACAACGCTCGCAAACAATGCCCCGGTGGCGAACCCGCTTGTACTTGCCACAATGACATTCCCAATCCTTAGCCGGGCCAAAAATTTTCTCGCAAAACAAGCCATCCATTTCAGGCTTGAGCGTACGGTAATTGATGGTTTCAGGCTTCGTTACCTCACCGACGATATTGCCGTTGGGCTGGGTTCTTTCACCCCATTGGCGAATTCGTTCAGGAGAGGCCAGTCCGATTTTGACGTAATCAAACCGTTGTTCTAGCTTTGCCATTGGGCGCATTCCTTTCTGGTAGCGTTCGAGGGCCGAACGGTGGCGTTCGAGAGGCGAAGGGCCAGAGCATCCAAGCTCCGGCAGTCAATCGCCGAAAGAGAAATCAAAAACTTCTTTACGGAAAAGCTGCAAGCAAACTCAAGCAGCTGGGCTGCGGCCTGTCATAGACCACAGCCCTATGGATTTAAGCCTCCGGGGCTGCTTCCTCGCGGGGAGCAATAGACTCATAAGTCGGGCGGGAAGGAGCACGACGATTGCTCACATCCACCATCAGATCCACCTCAGTGTCCTGATCGTTGCCGTCCATACTGGTGTCCAGCTTGTGAACCGCGATGTCCAGACACAAGGACTGAAGCTCGCGCATCAACACTTTGAAGGACTCCGGCGTGCCGGGCTTAGGAATGGCCTTGCCCTTCACGATCGCATTCAAGGCTTCATTACGGCCCTGCATATCGTCAGACTTCACCGTCAACAGTTCCTGCAAGGTGTAAGCCGCACCGAATGCCTCCAGTGCCCACACTTCCATCTCACCGAAGCGCTGACCACCCTGCTGAGCCTTACCGCCCAAGGGCTGTTGCGTCACCAAGGAGTAAGGACCCGTTGAACGGGCGTGGATCTTATCGTCCGCCATGTGAACCAGCTTGAGCATGTAAGCCCGGCCCACCGTCACCGCTTGATCAAACGGCTCGCCGGTACGACCGTCATAGAGCTGGATTTTGCCAGGGTTATTTTCATCAAACACCCAGTCATTGCCGGTGCGCTTACGAGCTGCGACCAGCTTGGCATTCACCGATAGGCGAGATGCCTCTGCACCATGCATCTCATCAAACGGCGTCAGCTTAAAGCGGGTATTGAGGTTATCCCCAGCCCAGCCCAGCAGGCACTCAAACACTTGGCCCACGTTCATACGAGAAGGCACACCCAGGGGATTGAGTGCAATGTCTAGAGGCGTACCATCGGGCAGGTAAGGCATGTCCTGCACTGGCAAAATGCGGGAAATAATTCCCTTGTTGCCGTGGCGACCCGCCATCTTATCGCCGACTTGAATCTTGCGCTTCTGGGCCACGTAAACGCGGACCACCATGTTGGCGCCAGGGGGAAGTTCATCGCCCTGTTCACGGGTAAACACGCGAACGTCAACAACGCGGCCTTTCTCGCCGTTAGGCACTCTCAGAGAGTTGTCACGCACATCGCGAGCCTTCTCACCAAAGATGGCGCGTAGCAATTTCTCCTCAGGAGGCTGGTCCGACTCACCCTTGGGTGTGACCTTACCCACCAGGATGTCACCAGCATCTACCCAAGCACCAACACGGATGACGCCTTGCTCATCCAGCTGACGCAGGGAGTCTTCACCCACGTTGGGAATCTCACGGGTGATTTCCTCAGGGCCAAGCTTGGTTTGACGGGCCTCAATCTCAAACTTCTCAATGTGAATTGAGGTGTAGACATCCTCCCGAACCAGGCGCTCACTAATGAGGATTGCGTCCTCATAGTTGTAGCCCTCCCAAGGCATGTAGGCCACGAGTACGTTCTGACCCAGTGCTAGCTCGCCACCTTCCGTAGCAGAACCATCAGCCAAGACCTGGCCCACTTCAACTTCATCACCTTCAAAAGCCAGGGGACGCTGGTTCAAGCAGGTGTCTTGGTTGGAGCGCTGATACTTTTGCAGCGGGTAAACAATGTGCTCACCTTCATCGCTCATGACGATGACTCGCTCAGCATCCACCTGGGTCACGCGACCCGGCGTACGGCTGACGATGACCATACCTGAGTCACGAGCAGCCTGGGCTTCAAGGCCTGTACCCACCAAAGGACGCTCCGGGCGGAGCAGGGGCACAGCTTGACGCTGCATGTTTGAGCCCATCAGGGCACGGTTGGCGTCATCGTGCTCCAGGAATGGAATCAACGAGGTCGCTACAGAAATAATCTGCACCGGCGAGACCGCCACAAAGTCGACCTGATCAGGGGTCGTGGTGGTGAAGTCTTGGCGATAGCGAACCGGGATGGTTTCACCTTGAATGTATCCCTCTGCATCAGTGGTGATGTCACCCGGTGCGACGCGCAGGTCATCTTCTTCATCTGCTGTCATGTAAACAGAGGGAAGATCGAGGCGAACGCGACCGTTCTCAACCTTACGGAAGGGAGTTTCGATGAAGCCGTAGGGATTGACCTTGGCGTGGGTTGCCAAAGAGCCAATCAGACCTGCGTTAGGACCTTCAGGCGTTTCAATCGGGCAGATACGACCGTAGTGAGAGGGGTGAATATCTCGCACGGCGAAGCCCGCACGCTCACGGGTCAAACCACCGGGACCAAGAGCGCTGAGACGACGCTTGTGGGTCAGCTCTGCCAGAGGGTTGGTCTGGTCCATGAACTGGGATAGCTGGGAGGAGCCAAAGAACTCCTTAATGGCTGCGACCAAAGGCTTAGGGTTCACCAAGGAAGCTGGCGTGAGGGAGTCGGAATCTGACACCGTCATGCGCTCACGAATGATGCGCTCCAAACGGTTGAGGCCGACACGAACCTGGTTTTGCAGCAGCTCACCCACAGAACGAACACGGCGGTTACCTAGGTGGTCAATATCGTCGACGTTGCCGATATCAAATTCCAGATTAATCAGGTAATCGATGGAAGCCAGGATGTCCTGAGGAGTCAAGACACGAGTGGTGTCAGGAACCGTCAGGCGAAGTTTACGATTTATCTTGTAACGACCAACGCGACCGAGGTCATAGCGCTTGGGATCAAAGAAGCGAGACTCCAGCAATTGCAGACCACCGGATACTGTCGGGGGCTCACCGGGACGCAACTTGCGATACAGCTCAAGCAGCGCATCTTCTTCATTAAACTGCCCTTCCTTCTCAATGGTCTTTTGGAAGTACTCGGGGTGACGCATGGCGTCAAAGATTTCGTTATCACTGAGGCCGATCGCCTTCAGCAACACCTGGGCCGACAACTTACGGGTCTTATCAATGCGAACCCAAACCAAGTCGTTCTTGTCGGTCTCAAACTTCAACCAAGCGCCCCGATTGGGGATCAGGCTTGCGTTGTAAGTACGACGACCATGCTTGTCTGTTTCAGACTTGTAGTAGACGCCCGGGCTACGCACAATCTGGTTAACAATGACTCGTTCAGCACCATTAATAATGAAGGTGCCCCGCTCAGTCATCAGAGGCAGGTCGCCAATAAAGACCTCCTGCTCCTTGATTTCACCGTTTTCTTTGTTGATCAAACGTGTAGGAACGTAAAGCTGAACGGCATAAGTTCCGTCCCGTCGCTTTGCTTCATCAACGTCATATTTCGGACGCTTGAGCTTGTAATCCTTACCCAGGAAGTGAAGCTCTAGCTTCCCGGTGTAGTCCGTAATCGGTGAAAAGCTCTCCAGCTCTTCGATCAAGCCTTCTTGCAGAAACCAGCGAAAACTTGCTCGCTGGATCTCAACCATGTCTGGGAGAACAAAAGCAGCGGGGGCAACGGTGATCTGATCAGTCATGCGTCTCCTCGAACGGGTCACGCCTAGCGCGACCCCAAATGTTACAGCAACACGGGCGGTACTTCAACAACCCATCAAAGTCAAGATTGACTTTACGGACTCATTTGCGCGTCCAACGACGCGATCGCCCCTAAAAAGCAGGACAAATACCTGCCCAATGGAACGAATTTAGGTAGTTTCAGGCGGTGGATGTTTCCAGGGCTGGCAAATTGAATAAATCAAAAGCATTTTGTGTCGTCTGCTGAGCAAGTTCTTCCAGGGAGACCCCACGAAGTGATGCAACCTGGGCAGCCACATGGGCAACAAAAGCAGGCTCATTGCGCTTGCCTCGCTTGGGGACCGGAGCCAAAAAGGGACAGTCGGTTTCCACCAGCAAGCGATCGCGGGGAACCATACGGGCAGAAGCTTGAATTTGTTCAGCTTTCTTAAAGGTGACGGTGCCACTGAAGCTAATGAAAAAACCCTGGTCCAAGAACCATTGAGTTTCTTCAGGGGTACCGCCCCAGCAATGCATCACCCCAGTCACGATGTCTTTCCCTAACGTTCGTCGTGACTGCTGGAAATCAGCTAATTCTTCTGCCATCGCCACAGCGGCGTCGCGACAGTGAATAATCACGGGCAAACGTAGATCAGCCGCGATTTCTAGCTGTGCCCGCAGTGCGACCTTTTGCAGTTCAACCGAATCAGACTTAAAGAAGTCCAACCCTGTCTCGCCAATCGCCACAACTCGCTTATCAGACTGGGCAAGCTGGCGAATTTGGCCCGCAGTCGCATCGCCCCACTGCTCCACATCCAACGGATGCAAACCAATAGCAAAACTAACTTCAGGGAAGCGATCAGCCACCTGTCGCATCGACTCAAACTCACCCGGTTCAACACAGGAATGGACAAGACGAGTCACGCCTGCCTCACGCCAACGCAGTGCAACCGCTTCCAGGTCTTCCTGAAAGCGGTCAAATGCGATATGAACATGGGTGTCAACCAACAGCGGAGGAGCAGGTTGCACAATCAATACCTATCGAGCAAAGAAACCCAAGAAGCGACTAGAGTAAACTCAGTCGCTCACGACCAAACAACCTAGCCAACCTAGGCGTTGTAAGGTTCAACCTTTGACTTGAAGAGTCTTGCGATATTGGACTTCTTGTTTGCCCCAGTGTTTTTGTGATAAACGCCACGCTTCACAGCCTTATCAATCTTGCTGTAGGCAGCGGACATGCGTTCTTGCACGGCCTTCTTGGCATCATCACCAGGCTCAGCCACATAGGCATCCACCGCAGTCAAATAATGCTTGGTCAGGGTTTTAACCGCAGACCGATAGGATTTGTTACGCAGACGGTTGCGCTCAGCGGTTTGGATACGCTTCTGAGCAGATTTAATATTCGCCACAGTTTCTTCTAAGTCCCGACGCTCTACCAGCATTTTATTATGCCACGGGTCTGCACATCTGAGGAGCACCTCGAAAATTAGGGCAATTGGCTTTGCGAGGGATGTGGGGTCGCGAGTTATGGGGCAAAGCCCCTTTGGAGCAGCAATTGACCGTTGCGAAGTCGAGCCAGGGTGCAACATCCCCAGAAGAATCAAGCTAAGCTTGTACTCATAGAACGTTGAACGAATTGAAGAGAGTTGAAGCCAGAGGAGTTGATGCTCAACCCATCACTCAGCTTCAATCCAATACTTTTAATTTGTTTAGTTCTAGCCACTTTTTCGATTTTTCCGCCCCTACCGCCATGCTGCGAATCGTCACCCGCTGGGATGAAGCCCAAGCAGAGCTAAAGCGCATCTGCGATCGCACCCACGACAGTAATTCTTCCAATGCTGAGGCCACCGTTCAGCAAATCCTCCAGGGCGTGCAGCGTCGGGGTGATCAAGCCCTGCTGGAATATGCTCTGGAATTTGACAAAGTAGACCTGGCTGCATCTGAGCTGCGGGTTGATGCCTCAGAAATGGAAGCGGCTTATCAACAGGTCCCCAAAGCCTTTGTCGATGCAGTGCGGGTGGCTCATACCAACATCAAGAACTTCCACGAGCAGCGTCAGCCCAAGAGCTGGGTGCAGTTTGGGGAAGATGAGATCGTCCTGGGCAAGCGCTACACCCCAGTGGATGCAGCGGGTCTCTATGTACCTGGGGGTAAGGCCTCTTATCCCAGCACGGTGTTGATGAATGCGGTGCCAGCCTTAGTTGCAGGGGTGCCCAAGGTGGTGATGGTGACGCCGCCAGGTCCCGATAAGCGCATTAATCCTGCGGTGCTGGTAGCCGCCCAGGAAGCGGGGATTGAAGAGATTTATCGGGTGGGTGGGGCTCAGGCGATCGCCGCCCTGGCCTATGGTACCGACACGATCCCAGCGGTAAACGTCATCAGCGGTCCAGGCAATATCTACGTCACCCTGGCCAAAAAGCTGGTCTATGGCCGCGTGGGGATTGATTCCTTAGCAGGCCCATCGGAAGTGCTAGTCATTGCAGATGAGCAAGCTAATCCTGTCCATGTTGCAGCGGATCTGTTAGCCCAGGCCGAGCATGACACTCGCGCTGCTTCCATCTTGATTACGGATGACGAAATCCTGGCGAAGTCAGTGGCAGAGCAGGTGGAACAACAGTTGGTGAACCACCCTCGTCATGGGATCGCGGAGAAAGCGATCGTTAACTACGGCCTGATTATTTTGGTCAAGGACTTGGACGAAGCTGCGGAGCTGTCCAATGAATTTGCCCCTGAACACCTTGAGCTTGAAGTGGCCGATCCCTGGGGGCTGATGGAAAAGATCCGCCATGCCGGAGCGATTTTCCTCGGCAACTCCACCCCGGAAGCAGTGGGCGATTACTTAGCAGGTCCAAACCACACATTGCCAACCTCGGGTGCAGCGAGATATGCATCGGCCCTAGGCGTCGAGACATTTATGAAGCATTCCAGCATCATTCAATATTCGCCCGAGGCCCTGGCAAAGATGTCCCAATCCATCGACACCCTGGCTACGGCAGAGGGCCTGCATTCCCACGCCGAGTCAGTGCGGTTGCGGCGGGAGCCCTAAAGCGCAGATTCAATCAATTCCAGCCATCCTGTAGGGGCTGGGTTTCCCTG
>CALLAT010000147.1 GCA_938002085.1 uncultured Pseudanabaenaceae cyanobacterium | reverse complement strand
GAAGGATTACGGGGGATGGGGTGATTGGGTTGTCGCGATCGTTCCTGGCGGCGGGGGCTTCGAGTGTGATGGTGTCGCTGTGGCAGGTGCCGGATGATGCGACTTCGGTGTTGATGACGGAGTTTCATCGCAATAGCCAAGAGAGCCAGGACAATGCCCAGGCGCTGCGGCAGGCGATGCTGACGGTGAAGCAGAGCTATAGCGACCCGCTGGCTTGGTCTGGATTCACGTTGGTGGGTGAATCCTAGGACAATTGCATTGTTAGGGTTGGTGCAGACAGCAGGTGTTTCAAAAATACCTGCTGTCTGGGTTTGTGAGAGCTATTCGCGAGAAAGACGCGTTTGCCAGATGCGAAAAATGAGCAATGCTAGCTCTATGAAAGTTAAGGATAGCTGCAAGCCACTCAGTGGTCTAAATATCTGACTGTATAGCTTTTAACTCTGAATCTTAGGATTTATCTCAAGGTATAACCCCAAAAACGTCTCCAAACAAACAGGGGACCTCGCCAGTCATTCAATAACCCGATCGAGTAGTAAGCCCTCGTCCTGTCGGGCAAACCACCTCTACCGAACTAGACGTATCTACCCCGCCAATTTGCTGTCATTCTAAAATCTACAAATCTCAATGGCCTAAATAGATTTTGTTCGAGACTCACGCTATTGGATTAAACCCCAAACCCTGAGACATTAGCATGTACCCAATCAAGCTTTCACTCGATAAATTTGATATCCTCCTTCGCTCCATCAACCAGGCTCAAATACGACTTCAGGGCATAGAGCAACGTCAAGCACTCTTACCCATGAAATACTGTGCTCGCCTTGCTTGGGAAGCTCTCTATGAAGCTCGCCAAATTCTCAAGATTCCCCCTAGTCAAACCTTGAATAAGGACCATGCCAGATACCAACGCAGTCATGAAGCTGCGACTAGCGAAATAACCCAAATCAGAGTCACACTGGGACAGATCATGACGACATTGCAAGCCATCGAAACCAACAATGATATGTCCGTCATGCAGGCTGCTGCCCAAAGTTGTCTACGACGCCTCAATGCAATTAGCCAAAGACTTAGTGAGCTAGCCTCAACTCGCTTCACAATAGGAGAAGTGAATTGAACCTGCCTATAGTCACCCCCACGGCCTAACTGATAGGTCGTGGGGGTGACTATCATAAGAGATGAATTGACCAATAATAAATTTTAGTTGCTAATACATTTTTTCTGCTCTGGTGAGATGCTGCTGCTTTGAATCAAATATTGCCAGGCAGGGATTTCAGCAATCAAGGTGTACCTTGACAGGTCTTGAAATGTTGCAAGTTGACACTGCCATGATTGGTGGGACTTACGGTTTTACGTGAATGAAGCTTGATTTACACAAAATGTATTTAGAGACGCAAAACTGCTTGACATTGAGAAAACTTCCAGAAATAGTATCTCAAAGAAAATTATTTTCTAGATGATTTTAGTTTCACAAAGGTGTTTTTGTATTTCAATCTAAATGCCGGCATTGGGAAAAGTAATGGCATCTCTATTGCTTTGCCTGTTCACAATGCTGCCGATTTTACTCCTGCCCTTCGCGATCGCAGCATTAGTTCTATTCTCCAGCCATTACGTCATTTTCCGCCGCCTCCTCAGTCTGGCCCTCCAGCTCCCTGGCTACCGCATCACCCCCCTCGCAGCCGCTCCTTCAGAACTCACCCAGCTTGCAGCTCCCACCCTTCAAAAGCTTCAAGCCCTGGGCTTCCAACCCATCGCGGCCTGTGAAATCACCCCCCTCATCTACCAAGGCGGTGCCACTGAATGGGAACTCCTCCTCGCGCACAACCATAGCTTCGCCCACATTGCCCTGCGCCATCCCCTCGAAGCCTACGCCCCCACAAAAGTCACCTTCTACAGCTTTCTCCAAAACCAACATCTGCTCCTCACCCTCAACGGCGAAGCCCACGGCCTCATTGGCCAACTGCCCAACACCACCGTCGCAGACGCCTACAGCCCCGACTTGAACCAGCAATGGCAGCATCACCAGCAGCTGATCGAGCAAGCACCAGAGCCCTTACAATCGCTCACTCCAAAACGTTACGCCCAGCAACTCACCCACCACTTCAGCCACTACCTCGCCCAGCTCAAACAGCGAGGACAACTCCAATGCGTTGCCCAACCCACCACTGCTACCAACGCTCCCCAACTCTTCCAGCTCAGCATTTCAACTGCTTTAACCTGCTGCAAAAACATTGCCACCCAGAGCAGAAAAGCCACCACCCTCGCAAAAGCCCTCGCCCAAGCCTCAGTTCAACAAGCCTGGACAGCCTCTGCCTCCGCCGAGACCTTTAGTGACGCCCCAGCCAACTCGCCCAACGAGAGACCGCTGCCTGTTCAAAACCTGGATAACCTGCCCATCACCACCCAGGTCCAAAGCTTTGAGCGGATGCAGCGCATGGAACGAGGCAGCATTCAAAGACCGGGTTGCGATCGCTGGCTTTTCTTCGCCAGCCTCATCCTCTTTATGGTCTCCTTCCGGCAAATGTTCGACCCCGTTGGACTGTTGAGCTTTGTGGGGGCGCTCGCGCTCCATGAAGGCGGACACCATTGGGCCATGCGCTGTTTTGGCTACGAAAACACAACCATTTTCTTCCTACCCTTCTTTGGAGCCGCTGCCACGGGCCATAAAGACAAAGCCTCACTCTTCGAGAAAGTTTGCGTTCTCCTAGCCGGACCCATCCCAGGCATTCTTCTGGGTAGTATCCTGCTGTATTGCAATACTGCTT
This sequence comes from uncultured Pseudanabaenaceae cyanobacterium, assembly GCA_938002085.1. GTDB lineage: Bacteria > Cyanobacteriota > Cyanobacteriia > PCC-9006 > JAAUQQ01 > JAAUQQ01. The sequence goes on along the minus strand of CALLAT010000147.1, from coordinate 4,082 downwards.
TTCCTCAACTGTCAGGGTCTGATTGGCTCCATGAAGCCAGCATCATTCTTCTCGGTCTCAACTTCTTCAACCTACTGCCGATTTATCCTCTCGATGGTGGCAAGGTCGTCCATCTACTCTTCTTCTCTCGCCTTCCCTATTGGGATATCCTCTTCAAAATCATCGCTGTTTGCTGCTTGCTATTCCTCAGCTTGTTGAGCCCAATTCTCCTCGCATTAGCAGCGGTCGTTGCCCTGTCCATTCCCCAAAGCTTCCGCAGTGCCAAGCTCTACTCGGCCCTGCAACAACCCACCGCTACTCCGCTTAATCATCCCCAAGATTACCTCAAGCAAATCTTTCAACATCAGCAATCCCTGGGCTATCATCGCCTTCCCTTTAGCCAGCGCTATAGCCTGACCAAAGACCTCTGGGAGCGACGGGGAGTGACCCAGGCAAAATGGCCGACTTATCTTGCGCTTGGTTTGCTTTACTTGCTGTTTCTGATTGGTGCACCCACTGGATTTATCTTGGCCCAGCTTACAGGAGTAAAAACTGCGACGACCCAGAGTCTGAGCAGTGTAGCGGCGACAGATATAACCAGTTCATCCAAGATTGGGCGGCCTTAATCAGCCACCGCTTATAGCCACGGTTGAGTCAGTCAAGTCGTTCTCTTTTGGTGACTCAGTGATATTTCTGTTGTGTAGGCTACGGTTGTATACAATTTAGCGTTTCAAGATTCTGTTTAAAGTAGATGCTCTTTTTTTGATGAACTTGGATTAATGACTCATCGAGAGACAGATAACTTTTATTGCTTTTCAGAGAAAAATAATTTGATACGACCCTTTTAGAAGCTATTTGATAGCTCTAAGCAGAGCTGCCTTGTCAGTGTATGCGTCAGACAGAAAATAAATTCAAACCGTGTAAATACGGATGCTTCGTTGGCCGCGCCTGTTTGAGCTTGTTATGGCGTATGTGCTTTGAAATTCCCTGATAGAAGAGGATTTGGTATTTTTCGATGTCTTGAATCTCTATTTTGGACTTTGATTGAACCCTGTTCTTTGAGAAACCTGAAGAGAACCTACTGTTAGATATACGTAAATCCCCCTTGCCAGTCATTCAGCATCCTTTCGGTTTTAGATTCGCTTAAGATTCTGGAAATTAGGGTTAGGACTGATTTATAGTCCTGCTAGATTGACCTAAACCGTCAAGTGTTTGTTCCCTCAGACTTCGGCTCCCATTGATATAGCAACTACCTCTGAGATTAGATTTTTCTATTGCCTCATTGAATCGGTTCATTGTCTGTTAACCCTGTGCAGTTAATGAACTTGTGGTTGCTATGTCTCAATGGAATTTGTATCCAAAGAAACCAGATTTAGATGGTTGCGACAGATTGAGAACCTATAGCGAACAAATAGCATGTACCCAACAAGGCTTTCTCCTGAAGAATTAAACGTCATTCTTGGCTCCATTAATCAAGCCCAGGCTCGATTGAGAGGAATGCAGTTGCGTCAGGCATTGTTGCCAATGCACTACTGTGCTCGTCTTGCCTGGGAGGCACTTTATGAGGCTCGGCAAATCCTCCGCAGTTTCCAAAGACCCGCTTGTGGAGAAGCCAAGTCCAGGTTTGCATCCATGGGGGATCTTTCCCCGGTGGATATTGGTGCTGTAACGCCCTCTATTGAACAAGTCATGGCTCAGTTGCAGGCGATCGAAACGAATACTGATTTATCCGCGATTCAGGCTTCTGTTCAATATTGCTTGCAGCAGCTCAATGGCGTTATCCAAATGCTACGGCAGTCAATGCTGGCACTTCAGTCATGAAAATGATTGGAACGCTCCAAAAAATCACTGGCGATTAGACTTCTTGCAGGGATGCTGTTTTAACCGCAGTTCCAACCCGGTTGGATTCGTTGTATTGAGTCAGTCATGCATGCAAGTGGTCTATTGATGCGTGATGAGGTTATGTCGGTCAGTTGCTGGACTGCCCATGTGAATGTGCAAGCGGTCTCCAGGATCGGCCCTAGGGTCCTTCACTTAGATAGCCATCAACTAGGCAAACATCGGTAAAACAATATCAACAACGCTGATATTGTTTTCCGGGTAACTCTTCTATTAACCCCAATAGTTCCAACTGTAATAGGGCGCTCGACACTTGTCCGGCGCCTGCCTGGCAACGCATGACGAGTCCATCAAATGACAGGGCTTCTCCCGCCACTTGGGCATAGACTTCTGCTAATTCAGGGTCCAGCTCCGGTGGAATGTTCGATGGTGCAGGGATTGTCGCTGCCGGGACTTCTCGCTCTGGGGATAGCGTAGTCGCGTTTGATGTCGTGGAAGTTAGTAAGTTGCCTTGTAATGCGATCGCATGCCCCCTGGATTGAGCCATTGCTTTCCCAGCCTGGTCCGAGCTTGCTACTACTGATTGAACGCCCACCGAATCCAAGGCGGGCATGGTGTCTAGCAGGTCTAACAGATGATGTTCATCCAAAATGACCTGGGCTCCTTGGCCAATCAACTCTAAGCCACCGCGCACCTTGGGGTTATCCAATGCCCCTGGCACCACATAGACATCCCGGCAATATTCATTGGCGGCATAGGCTGTAATTAAGGCCCCAGATCGTTTGGGTGCTTCAACCACAATTGTTGCCCGGCAGAGCCCGGCAATAATGCGATTGCGTTGGGGAAAGTGACTGCGGTGGGCGTGGGTTCCGGCGGGATATTCGCTGACTACGAGCCCTTGCTCCACCAACTGCTGGCAGAGTTTGCGATTGCGAGCGGGGTAGACCCGATCCACGCCAGTGCCAACTACGGCAATGGTGCGCCCCCCGGCCTCTAGGCAGGCGCGATGGGCGGCGGTATCAATGCCATCTGCTAAGCCAGAAACCACCGTAAAGCCCTGTTGGGCCAAGGCTCTACTGAGTTTTCGCGTCCATTTCAGGCCATAGTCCGAGGGATGACGTGTGCCGACGATCGCCACGGCCGGTTTTTCACCCCAGTTCTCGGCCAGCTCCACCTGCCCCCGGTAATAGAGCATCGAGGGAGGTGAAGGCAGTTCCCGTAATAGCAGGGGATAATCCCCATCCTCTGTCGTCCAAAAATTTGGGTTTTCCTGCAAATGCGCTTCGTAGGCCTCGGCAGGATTGAACTGGGCCCTGGCCGCCAGTACTTCTTGGAGGGTGATGGGTCCAAAGCCTGGCACCTGGGCGAGTTCTTGGGCGGTGGCGCTCCAGGCGATCGCCAAGCGACCAAACTGCTGTTCCAAACGCGGAATCAACGTGGGACCGACCCGAGGCATTTGGCTCCAGGCGAAGCGATAGGCGCGCTCTCCTGACGCTCCTCCCATGGGCTTACTTCCAAGCTCAGTCACAGTCTCTATCTCAAAATCGTGGCGAGGTAGAGCCGCACTTTGCCAGTCCTGACTATTTGTAGGATGCCCGTTCTGAACCTCGTTCTTACCTAGGCTGTACGACCGGGAAGCAGGCAGCCCCCGGTTGATTCGCATCGTTATCTGCAAGTCTGTTAGGCAGCACTGCAAAAATACCTGGGATAGATTCCCCTCGGTTCTTATAGGTGACTCTGAAGAGGTCTGCAGCATCATGGGCATGGGCGCAATAGTATGCAGATGTGGACGAGAAGAGACTTTGAAGGAAAATTTATCAACTCTCCAACCGGTTCATAAAGTAGAAACTTAAGCCTTGTTTGGCCGTCCGGTTTACTCGATTTCCATTGGAAAGAGTTGAGTATATCTGCGGAATCTTTGACGAGAATATCCGTAGATTGGTTGGTACTTTGCCCCCAATCAATCTCAACTCAGGGACAATTTAATTATGCTCAGCCGCATTGCTGGGAAGCTCACACAGGTACCAGAGCATCGATATCGCTTGGGGCGTTGGCTAGCCTTGGCGAGCTGGCTCTTACTGATTGGTCTGCTGTTTTACGACCCTATCTCACCCGCCCTGTCTGCCCGCTTCCCAGACTATGCTTCCCTTCATGGCGAGCATGTGTTGACAGACTGTGTGCCTTACCAAGCAGACTGTCTATCTCGTCCAGAGGTCTATTTTCTTGGACCCCCTATCTTTTGGGGTTTGGTGGTTCCTCTCTCC
>CALLAT010000146.1 GCA_938002085.1 uncultured Pseudanabaenaceae cyanobacterium | reverse complement strand
CGGCATCGTCATCAACGGCGAAGCCGTCGCCTACCCCTACGGCATCATGAACTGGCACGAAATCGTCAACGATCGCATCGCCAACCAAAACATCACCATCAGCTACTGCCCCCTCTGCGACACCACCGTCGCCTTCAACCGTGGCAACAGCACCTTCGGCGTATCCGGCAAACTCTACCAAAGCTGCCTCGTTATGTACGACCGCAGCGACGACAGCCTCTACGCCCAACCCTGGGGCCAAGCCATCATCGGCCCCGCCGTCAACGAAATGGTAGACCGCATCCCCACCACCAAAACCACCCTCCGCAACTGGTTGGCCCAGCATCCCAACAGCAAAATCCTCTCTACCGACACCGGCCACCAACGCCGCTACCTCAACGGCTATCCCTACGGCACCTATGACCAAGACGATCGCCTCATCTTCCCCGTGCGCGGCCAAGACAAGCTGGCTCACCACCCCAAAGAAATCGTCAGCTACTGGTGGGAACCTGATGAGCAAAGCCCCCGCGACCAATTCTCCGGCCACAGCATCCAAGTCATCCACGACGAAATTCGCACAGTTGGTGAGCGAACTCTGGAGATGGGCGATGCCTCAGGAAACAAACGCACCATCCGCGCCCGCTGGGACAACAACCTCGAAACTGTCATCATCGAAGAACTAGACGGAACCCAGCTACCCAGCTCCACCGCCTATGCCTTCGTTTACCCCGCATTCTTTGGGGAATCAGAGAATTAACTCAACCGGAATTTAACAGCCGACCTCTTTCCCTAACCCTTACTCCTAAAGGAGCAAGGGAACCGAGCCAAAAGCGGAACTTGTCGCTTTGCCTCATGTCCCCCGCTCCTTTAGGAGAGGGGCTAGGGGAGAGGACTCTTGCCTCTTCTCAACCCGACCCCAACCGCGCATCCACCCAGCGCTTTGCCTTCCGCATCGCCTCCGCCCGCCCAAACGCAAACGGCACCGCTACCGCACTCCCCGTCTCGTAATCCACCCAAGCCGCATAGGTCAACTGCCCATTGCACTCCCCCTTATCAATCGTGATCTTGCAACCGCGATAGTAAAACCCCAAAACCACATGGGGAAAATCAGGATCAGCAATATACATAGGACTTAAGAAGAGTCAGGCTTAACGCTCAGCTCCCAGGACTGTAGCCTTACAATAGCCCTGCGTGCGGTAGCTACAGCCACCGCTAGCGTTAAGACTTAACAAGGCTGACCTACTGCTGGCCCTCTCCCCCGGCCCCTCTCCCAATGCTGGGAGAGGGGAGAAATAGCCCAAATCTCAAGCGTTTCGGCTCGGTTCCCCTTCCCCAAAACTTGGGGGCAAGGGGGTTAGGGGAGGGGGGCCAGCCCAAGGCCAATCGCATCTACATCCCCCACCATGCGCCGAGAAAAAAACACCCGCTGCTGCATCGCCTGCCGCCGCCCCGGCCCCAAAGAAAGCTTCTGGCGCATCGTCCGCCAACACCCCGACAAAACCATCCAGCTCGACCAAGGCATGGGACGCTCCGCCTACCTCTGCCCCACCGCCGTCTGCCTCAAGGTCGCGCAGAAAAAGCGCCGCATCAGCCGCACTCTCCGCTGCGCTGTCAACGACGACATCTACGAAACCCTCGCCGCCCGCTTGACCGAATAACTTGAAGCCCAGGCCGATTCCGCCAGCTAAAACCTCTGCCCCTAAGCCGCCACAAGTGGCTGCTTCGCCGACAACAGCAACTCCGTCGCTGCCGCCACCGGCACAGGCCGACTAAACCAATAGCCCTGCATATACTGGCAAGACATCTCTTGCAGCTTCTCCTTCAAATCCTCCGTTTCCACCCCCTCAGCCACCACCTCTAATCCCAGCCCACGCCCCAGGGTCAAAATTGCCTCTAGAATCACCGTATCCGCTGGATTTACATTTAAATCCCGAATAAACGACTGATCCACCTTCAACGTATCAAACGGCAACTGCTGAAGATAGCGCAACGAAGCATAGCCCACGCCAAAGTCATCCATCGCCAACGAAATCCCCATATCGCTCAGCTGACCCAGTGTCTTCTGCGTGAACTCCAAATTCTGCATGGCCGCTGTTTCCGTAATCTCCAGCTCCAACACACCGGGTTCTAGCCCTGCACTCTCCAGCGCTTTGGAAATGTGGCGATACAAAGACTTGTCCTGGAACTGGAGCGGAGACAGGTTCACGCCCACCCCAATGCCAATTTCCATATCTTGCCAAACCTTTGCTTGGGCGCAAGCTGTTTTCAACACCCATTCCCCGATGGAGATAATCAGGCCCGTCTCCTCAGCTAGGGGAATAAATTTACCCGGTGGGACCAAACCTAGATCAGGATGCTGCCAACGAATCAATGATTCCAGATGGATAATTTGCCCCGTCGTTGCATCGATACGGGGTTGGTAATACAGCAAAAATTCATCACGCTCCAGCGCATTGCGCAAGTGAGCTTCCAGCATCAGTCGCTCCATGGACTCCGTGCGGAAACTCTGGGAATAAAACTCATGGTTACTCCGACCATTTTCCTTAACCCGATAGAGAGCCGTATCGGCATTCTTCAGCAGCGTCTCTGCATCTTGACCATTGTCGGGATACAGGGCAATGCCAATGCTGCTGCCGATGTAAACGCTGTGGCCGTCCAATTGGAATGGGCTTTTGAGGACTTTGTGAACGCGACAGGCGATCGCATCCACATCCTCCTGGGTCGAAGCATTGGGCAACAGCATCGTGAACTCATCGCCCCCCCAGCGGGAAATGAAATCGCGATCGCGCACACAGTTTTTCAGACGCCCCACCACCGCCTTCAGCAGCTGATCGCCTACCCCATGGCCCAGGGTGTCATTCACAATCTTGAACCGATCCAGGTCCAAGAACATCACCGCCAACAGCGTCTCATGCTGCTTCGCCAGGGCTAACTCTTGAGACAGCCGCTGGTCAAAAAACATTCGATTCGGCAATCCCGTCAGAGCATCGTGGGTCGCCTGATGACTAATAAATGCTTCCGCCTTATGCCGTTCCGTAATGTCTCGAAAACTCCAGACCTGGCCCACAATATTGCCCTGGTTTTGCTGGGGCTGCCAATAGCACTCCAAGACTTTGCCGCTGTCCAGATTGATCGTATGTAAATTGCTATAGTTGCTGCTTTCTCCAGTCCTGGTTGGATACAATTTCTCAGACTTTAGCTTTTCAAAAATATGGCTAAATTTGAGATCGCTTTGATGGCGAGGTACATCGGTAGAAAGTCCCCAAATGTCAATCAGCTTTTGATTAAATTGGACCACCTTGCCAAAGTTATCCAATACTAAAATGCCATCCGCAGTACATTCCAGCGTGGCTAACAGTTGGGATAAATAGCTATGTAAATCCTGCTGAGATTGATTGAGTTCGCTCAGCTTTTCTGCCAGCTGACGATCCTTCTCATAGGAACGCAGGGCTTCTTGGACCGTCAATAAAAAGTCGGTCTCATCCCAAGGCTTAGAAATATAGCGGTAGAGCGCCCCTGCATTGACGACTTTACCCACAGATTCCGCTGCCGCTTGGCCCGTCAGCAAAATCTTGAGGGTGGTGGGATAGTCCTGGTGGAGCTGGATCAGCAGCTCTGCTCCAGAGGTGCCGGGCATCACTTGATCGGAAATGATTAAGGGAATATCAATTCCCTCGGCCATCAGCTCCTCGCATAGGAAGACTGCTTCTCGAGCATCCCCAGCCAGTTCAACCTCATATTGTTGGCCAAATCGCCGCTTGAGCTGCTCAGCTAAACTATCAAGGATCATATCCTCGTCATCCACACAGACGATCGCCGCCTTAACCATCGTGAGACTCCAGGGCTGAAACAATGGCATTCGATAGCTCTTCTTCAGTCCAGGGCTTCTGCAAATAGGCGTCTAGAACGGCTTCTTTTTGAACCCGCTCAATCGCCTCCTGATCGGCCTGCCCCGTCAGCATGATCTTGATCATCTTGGGAAATTTCTGGTGAACCTGCAGCAGAAATTCATCTCCTTTTACGCCAGGCATCAACCAATCTGAAACCACAACAACGACAGGAATCTCATCCTCATTAAGCTCTTCAATCACTTCCCAAGCTTCTTCAGCATTCTCCGCTAGTTCATAGGCATAGCGATTGCCAAAGCGCCTTACCAGCTGCTCTTTGAGAGTATCTAAGATAGTTGTCTCGTCATCAACGCACAGAATTGCAGGAGTCATGAGGGTCTCTTGAGGTGAGGTTTAGATGGAGGCATCGTGTTTCTTAAATCCCTAAAGTGAGGGGAAGCCAAACGGAGAAGGTGGTTGCTCCGGGCTGACTCTGGACTGACAGCTTGCCATTGTGCTTATCAATGATCTTTTTACAGATATGTAAGCCAAGGCCGCTGCCCTCTCCCATGGGCTTGGTGGTGAAAAATGCGTCAAACATTTTCTCCTGAACTTCCGGTGGGATGCCACTACCGGAGTCGCTAATTTTGACGACGACCCCTTGATTCTCAAGGGCGACGGCAACTGTTAAGGTGCCTTTGCCTTCCATGGCGTGGATTCCGTTATGGACAAAGTTAGTCCAGACCTGAACTAATTCATCGGGGTATCCTTCAAGCTCTGGAGTGGTTTGATAATCTCGCTCGATTTCTACGCCTTGCTTGACTTGGTTGTGATATAGCTCCAGGGCTGTCTCGATACCATCGACGACCTTGAATTGTTTTTTCGTACCGCTGTTGTCGTAATGGGCGTAGCTCTTGAGTGCAAAGACAACTTTGGTGGCGCGGTCAATGGCAGTTTGGATCGTGCGGTTATTGCTGGGTAAGCGGGTCAGGTCATAGGCCAGGTTTAAGAGCCAGCCGCATCGCTCATGCTGGAGCAGGTCCAAGAAATCATCAAGGCTCTCGTGGATGCCAATGTCGATCAGGCGATCGGCAACCTCCCGAGCATCGGCAATTTCATGGGCTTTGAGTTGTTTGCTCAGTTCGCGCTTCAAGGCCCGCTTTTCACGGGAGCTTAGCCGGTCTTTGGTTTGGATGGCGCGATTGATCAGGCTGAAGAACTGATCGCGGGTCACGTCATCGCAACCATTACACAACTCATGGAGGTTGGTCAGCGAATCCTCAAGCGCCTTGGTGATATTGCCCGTAGCGGCTTGAATCGCACCCAGGGGCGTATTGATTTCATGGGCAACGCCAGCCACGAGTTGACCCAGTCCTGCCATTTTTTCCCCTTGGATGAGCTGGGCTTGGGACTGCTTCAACTCCTCCATCGCTTGGGTTAGCTCGGTTGCTTGTTCCTGAGTTTGCCGTAGCAGTTCAGCCTGCTGAAGCGCAATGCCCATTTGTACGCCCACTTGGGCTAAGAGGTTGGTTTCCTCTTCCTGCCAGTAGCGAGGTCGAGAAGTTTGATAGGCAACTAGGAGACCCCAGAGCTTCTCACCTTGGAGGATTGGGACAAATGCTTCATTGCGTGGGTATTGAGCCTGGGAGTCTTCGATTTCCAGGAAGCGCTGAACTGCATTTGAGGGAGGGGGGGCTAGGGGAACATGCTCATCTCCAATGGAATCGGCCACAAATTCACCACTCCAGTCTTCGTTGAAGCGGTAAATGGCTACCCGCTCAACCTCTAGCAATTGGCGAACTTCTTGGGTCGTGGTGGTGAAAATATTCTCGATATCGAGGGAGCGACGAATCCGTTCAATCGTTTTAGCAAGGGCTCGCTGTCGTTCTCCAGCCTTGTTGAGTTGTTCGGATTGCTCTTGGAGCTGTTGTAAATATTCAGCCTGTTGGAGGGCAATGCCTAACTGGGTGGAGACCTGGCCTAGTAGATAGACCTCCTCCTCCTGCCACTGGCGAGGGGCTACATGTTGATAGGCTGCTAACAGACCCCAGAGGCGATCGCCTTGAAACACCGGAGTAATAACATAGGCCTTCGTTTCAAAAGCGTCAGGTAAGGCCAATGGGCAGGGGCGATTTTCTGCTGTGCTGGAGTCGTGGACCACTAAGGCTTCATTGTTAGCGTATAGACCCCCTTGAGTCTCTTTGACATCGCCGTCGTCAATGGTTGTAACAACACCAGTCAGTGTCCTCCAATCTTCTCCAACCGACTCTGCAACAAAGCAACTGCTCCAGTCGAGGTTGAAGCGGAAAAGCACAACACGGTCGGCTGCCAGCAGCTGACGAACTTCGTGGGTCGCCGTTTGGAAAATCGTCGTTGTGTTGAGGGACTGGCGAATTTTGTTAACGATCGCCGCTACATTGCGTTGACGCTCGGCACTCTGTTGAAGCTGCTCATGAATTGCAACCTGGGCTGACTGTTCCTGCATTCGCTTCAGGTAGTCAACTTGCTGAAGCGCCACGCTCAGTTGTTGGGCGACCTGGTAAACAAATTCAATTTCATAGACTTTCCATGAATGGGGGCGACTGCACTGGTGGATGCAGAGCAGTCCCCAAAGCTCTGTGCCCTTGACGAGGGGCATCACTAACTGAGCTTGGACCTGGAATTTTTCAAGAAGATCGACCTGACAAGGGTGCAAGTTTGCCTGTTGTACATCTTCAACCGCTTGCATCTGCTCCGTCGCATTCTCTGCAAAATATCGATCCCAGAGTTCTTTGCCTTGCACTGGCTCATTGAGGACTGAATTCCAAGCTTCGCCGACATCTTCTGTAATAAACGTCCCTGCCTTGAAGTTGGCATCGGGCAGGAACCGAAAGATCGTGACGCGATCGGTTTTCAACAGTTGCCGTACTTCCTGGGTCGCGGTGGCAAAAATGGGTTCAAGGTCGTCCAGGGTTTCGCGAATACGGGAGAGAACCCCGGTTAATGCCTCTTGCTGCTCTGCTTGGAACTTGGCTTGTTTGAATAGCTCACCATGGTATAGCGAGATGCCAATGTGGTCCGCAATTTGCGTGATGAAATCAATCTCAAAGCTGAACCATTCGCGAGGTTCATCACATTGATGGATACAAATTAATCCCCACAGCGTTTCGCCTCTGAGCAGGGGGATAACCAAACTAGATTGGACTTGAAATTGCTCTAATGTGGAGGTCGGAAAATTTTGATTACCCTCCCCATCAGTGTTTGTGTGGGAGAAGTATTCACCTTGCTTACAGGTTTTTAGAAAAGCTGGGTCAACCCCTGGATTTTCAATGGAAATGCCCAAGCTAGAGGGATAGCCCTCTTCAACGTCTTCAGAAATGAATTTTCCTGCTTCCCGACCCGACGAAAATTTGAAGATGGCGACCCGATCAGCCATTAATAGCTGCCGCACTTCTATAACAGTCGTCTCAAAAATAGTGTCAATATCCAGAGAACGGCGAATTTTCGTAACAACCTTAGTGAGCATCCGCTGCTGATCCAGCTGCTGAAAACTCAGTTGTTCCGTTGCCTCTATCTCTTCTTTGAGAAGGCTCAGGTTTGCTGAAGGGTTGGGCTCGATCGCGGCAATCTCAGCTTGTAGCTGCTGTAGAGACTGGGAAGCTTCCTGAGTTGGCTCTAGAGTCGGTTGCATCTTGTCTTGGCGTTATTCTTGAAATGAGCGAGCTAAAAACTGTGGATATGAGAACAGCTAAACCTATCAATTAGCTTGGAAAAGCATTGATGCTCATTGCCCTCAATCCTTCGATTGAATCAGTTAAATTAGGACTCTATGGCAGGAAAATCTCACTATGTATAAGCTCATAGCTGTTGCTCAATCGCTGATTAATGCTATTTGTAGATGCGACATTCCAGCCCAGAAATGGGCTAAAATCTCAATCAAAACTAGAAGATAGAGCAAGCGAGGCTTATATATGATCTTAAAAGAGTTTTTTGCCTTTTACCCTTGGGAGAACGCTGATTTTGTTTCCGTATGGACAGGGTAAATGTAGGGGGAAGGTTTCGCTAAATACTGAGGAGTAAAAGTAAGGCTGGGTTGCGTGGAATTGAGATTGTTCTTCTTGAATGGGAGTGGCGATCTCCAGCTTTCCTCCATTGAAGAGCTCTGACTCTGAGCCTTGTTGGCATTGCCAGGGGGGCTTGGCGCTCTCTACTCTCGGCTGTTACTCCGTACTCCTGGGGATACCCTGAGCGATCTTGCTCCGCACAAATACGAATGCTTCACCCATTGCACGACACTGTATTTCGCCAGTGAGTCTTTCCCTATTATTGCATTTAAGAAAATTTCTGAGCAGGGTCTTGAGCTATCGCCTTTGGCCTGTGAGAGGTGAAAGTCTAAGGAAAAGTATTCCTCAGAACCTTGGTGAAGATCTCAAAGCTGAGGTGAGGCCAAAGAATTGTCAAACAACCTAATAACCCTGGACGGTTGAAGCTAGCGCTTGTCAGTTAGTTGCTGAAAATGCTGGCATTGATTGATGAATCGATGCACGCATTGAACTTGGTCGCCCCAGTGTAAATGGATATAGGAGGCATGGAGATTCTCAAACTCGCCCATCTGACCCATGCCTTCTGGTTTGGCTTCTTTCAAGTCATTTCCCCATAGCTCAAATAGGTCTAGGGGGGGGGCATCATTTCTTAAATTTGGGTGTAGTAACAACTTTGAGTGATGAAACTCGTGGCCCCAAACCTGATTGCCCGTTTCTAACAATGGCGTTGAGCGCTGGGCGATCGCCCGACGATAGCCCAGCGTAAGTCCTCCCATCACGGCTGTTGCAGGTAATACGCCTACCATGGACCAATCCCGTCCTTCTAAATCTCGTAGTGCTTTGCAGAGATACATCAATCCTCCGCATTCGGCATAGGTGGGTATTCCTGCATGAATCGCTTGATAAATGCTTTCCAGGACTGACGGGTTCCCAGATAGCTCCTGAGCAAAGATCTCTGGAAAGCCCCCGCCAAAGATGAGACCTTGGAGATTCTCGGGTAGCTTATCGTCATCCAATGGACTCCAGAAAACGAGGTCGGCTCCGGCTTGTCTTAAAAGCTCTAGGTTCTCGGCATAGTAGAAATTAAAAGCGCGATCGCGAGCCACCCCAATGCGGACGCCTGCCTCTTGTCTCCAATCCCCCTCTTGGGAGGGGCTAGGACTAGGTCGGCTGTTAACAACCCGAGCCGGAAGCAAATTCCCTCTATCACTGCCCTCTCCCAAGAGGGGAATCTGTTGGTTCAAATTTGCTTGTGAGGATTGGAGCAGTGGCAACAGCTGCTCCCAGTCGAATGCCCCCGCTGCAATCTCCGCCAATCGATCCAGCCGCTGCTCCAACTCCGGCAGCTCATCCGTTGGCACTAGACCTAAATGGCGATCGGGCAATTCAATTTCCTTGTGGCGACGCAGCACACCCAGCACCGGAATATCTAGTGGAGCCAATGCGGTTTTGAGCAAGTTGAGATGGCGATCGCTTCCCACTCGGTTCAAGATCAACCCGGCAATCTTCACCGCTGGATCGAGGGTTGCATAGCCCTGGGCGATCGCTGCCACCGACCCCGACAAGCGACTGCAATCAATCACCAACAGCACCGGCAAATCCAGCAACTTAGCAATGTGGGCCGTGCTGGCAAAGGCACTGGCCTGGGGCTGATCAAATGCCGCGTTATCGTCCCAAGGCTTCGGCCCCGGAGCCGTCCACACCGTGCCATCAAACAATCCCATCACCCCTTCGACCAGGGTATAGTCCTCAGCTTGATGGCGGTTAAAACAATCCTGCACCGCAGCTTCACTGGTCAGTACGGGGTCAAGGTTATAGCAGGGCTGTCCCGTCACATAGCTGTGAAACATCGGGTCGATGTAGTCCGGCCCCACCTTAAATGATTGAATCTGACCAGACTGGACTTTGGCTTTTGTGATCTGTCCCCGCTTCAATGCTGCTAAAAGCATCAGCGTAATGGTTGTCTTGCCAACGCCGCTACGCTCGCCCGCTATAACTAAAGCCATGCACCTCGTGGGCATAGAGACGTTGATTGAGAACGTCTCCACCCCAATTAAAGAAGAATTCTGACTGCCTTGTCGGAGCAATCGCGACCCTATGGTAACAGTGGAGTAATCCCCTGCTTGCCTTTGCTTGGAGTTCGTAATGCTCCCGTTCAAACTCAGTGAAACCAGCCTACGTCGCCAGGTCAATGACAAGTCCTGGAGTCGAGGCCAAAGCTATTACAAGTCCCGTTCCGTGGTGAATGTGGTCTGTCGCGGCGACAATATCCAAGCCCAGGTAGAAGGGACAGACTATGAGCCTTACCGCGTCAGTCTCCAGGTCGATGCCGGTGGCTTCAAATCAGCCATCTGCTCTTGCCCCTACGACTGGGGAGGCTGGTGTAAGCACATCGCAGCTGTGGGAATGCTCTGCTGTCGAGAGCCCAAAAAAGTCAGAGTCGCAGCTCCTGTAGAGGAACTGCTGAGTTCGCTGGGTGTGGCAGATTTACGAGATCTGATTTTGGAGTTGGTCGCAGAAGAGCCAGGGCTCTTGGACCGGGTGGAGACCTTTGCGCAAGGCGTTGTCGATCTGGATGACCGACTCGATGAAGACCTTGAAGGTGAAGCCAAAACTTCTGAGGTGCAAGTCTTTGGCACAACGATTCGCAGCTCCAGAAAACCTGGCCGCAGCGCCCCAAAAGCACCCGCCCAGCCTCAAGCTCGTCAGCGGCAGACTCCAATCGACGCTGCTCCCTATCGGAGTCAAGCCCATCAAGCGATCCATAACACCGTGCGGGCCTGTGAGGAGGGTTGGGATGACTATTACATAGAGCTGGAGGAATTTCCCCAGTTGTTTGCCAAGCCAGAGGACTTTATCAATGCGGGGGATGGAGCCAATGCTTTGGTCATTTTGGATGCCATTACTGGCACCCTGGCTGGGGAGTGGAGTGAGATGGATAACTATGGTTATGACGGTGAGATCGCAGCTAAGGCTCTAGATCCGCTTTGGGCTGAGGCGATCCTGCAAGCTGGCTTATCCGACGATGAGGCCATGGATCTCCAGATTCAGCTAGATGACTATGCAACTCAGTTCAATTGGGAAACCTTTCCTCTCGCTTCGGAAGCGCTACGCCAGGACTGGGAAGATTTAGCGTTGCAGCAGGTGTTGCAGGGGACTTCTAATGAGCTTTGGGAGGTTGAACCGCCTGAGCATGCGGATGACCTGGCCCAAATCCGGCTGAGGATTCTGGCTCGTCAAGGGCGCTGGGAGGAGTATCTCAATTTTGCCAAGGCGGAGGAGCAGTTCCGAAACTGGCTGGTGGTGCTGATTCAGCAGGGGGAGGGAGAACAGGCTTTAGCTGAGGTTGGCTGTCTCGAAATTGTGACGGATGCCCAGGTTGTGGCGGAGGCGTTTCGTGCCCAGGGGAATCTTGCTGCAGCAGTGGAGGTTGCTCAGCGAGGAATCGAACTGCCTAGCCCTCGGGAAGCGTGGCATAAAAGAACGGTTCGTGCTGGAGACGTTGACGTTGGCCCAAGTCACTATGATTTAGCAGCCTGGGGGGCGCAGTTGGCGGAACAGATTGAGGATGAGGCGACGATGTTTGAGTTGTGGATGCGGGCGATCGCCATACAACCCAAGGTCTCAGATTTCAATCACCTCGAAATGCTGGCGGGAGAGCAATGGCCGGAAATGCGCGATCGCTTGCTAGATGAGCTAGACACCAAGACTTGGAGCTACGGCTCGGAAGAGGTTGACATTTTTTTAGCCGAAGGCCGCATCCAAGCCGCCATTAAGTATTTAGCAAAGTTCTACCACCACCCAGAAGTGAGTATAGAAGTCATGAAAGCAGCCATTACCCACGATCCCAACTGGGTGATTGGCAAAGGAACGGCTGGGGCAGATGAGATTATGAATCGCGGTAAAGCGAGCCACTACGATCTCGCTGTCAAATACCTCACCCAAGTCAAAGCTGCCTACCTGCATCAAGGCAAGCAAGCAGCTTGGCAAAAATACCGCAGCCAAATCCAGGCTAGCCATGGCCGCAAGCGCAAGCTTATCAACCTGATGGCCGCCGCCAGTCTTGGTTAAAGTCGCTAACCTTTTAGCTTCAAAATCTCCACCGTCAACGCCAAACTCTCCTCATACAACACATTCCGTCCCCAGCTCTGCAACTGCTTCGCCATCAGCGCCTCAGCCGTCTCATCCGTCGGCGGAGCCACCTGCTCCGTCTTGGCAGACTGGGCACTGCCCCCCGCTTCCATGCGCATACAACCCGTCGTCTCCGAGCAGAGGATTGTATTGCAATCTGCTTCTGGATTCGTCGAAGACATGCGTAGGCCCACTAGATCCCCAGGCACCTCACCCCAGTCCTCTACATGGATCCCGGCTAGCTCCACCTCGATCGCGCGATCATCAGAGGACTTGAAGCTTACCCGCTCAGCACTATCTTCATCGCCATCCTTACTTTCTACTTGGAAAGCCGTCGGTTGCCAGCCCAAGCGACTTGCTAACCAACCCAAAAACATCAGCGCCTGGGCCGGATTGCCTTTCTCATAGTCAATCGTCACCCGGTCCACACAGAGCAATGCCTGACGGCGCTCCGGCGGATCGTAGGCCGCTGCAGTCATCTCCTGCCAAGCGGACAGTCGGTGCCAGTTGAGATCTGCCACATAGGTCTCGTTGTCCAGCAGCGTCTGGAGCTTGCCCAACTCAGACTCCGGCTCACTGAAATAGCTGGAGTCAAAGATCATGCAGTCGCTGGCCTTGGCCAACTCCTTAAACAGAGGTTGCTCAGGATTAGGCGTGGCCTTCCACCAGACAAAGCGAGGCAAGTCTTGAATTAAGAGCGAAGTTGCCAGCTCACCCACCCCTTGCAGATCTGTTTTCGATCCCTGGAGCGTGATGTACTCGCAACACATCAACTGGTCATCTTTGCCCTTGTTAATCGGGCAGTAGGCAGAGACCTTGGCTTCCACCGGCTCCTTCTGGTTTAGCACCGGAGACAGCGTAATGATGCGGCAGGGATTTTGGGAAGCCAGGGCATCGCTGATGCTGAGGCCCCGGAAATTAGCATTTTTGACCGGAGCAACATCTGCTTGGGAACACATGGTTTCCCGTAGCTTGCTCAAGGTCTCGCGGTCAATCCGACCTGATTCAAGCAGACCGTAGTCTCGCTGGGCTTTGTTAATGGCCTGCTTGGTTTGAGGCCCATAGATGCCGTCAATGGGGCCTGCGTAGTAACCCAGGGTGGCCAACAGTTGCTGAAACTCTTCCGGCTCATAGACCACCATGCTGAAGGTGGCGGCGCGGGTGGCGAGGGAGCCGCTGCTTTGCTGCGATCGCCAAATCTCGCTCAGCTCCGCCTCAATCTGCTCCACCGAAATAGCTTTGGGTCGTTGTAAGGCAACTAAGGGTGTGGTCGTCATAATTCAATCTCAGAGGTCTAGAACATAAACTTTTCAAATCGAGAGGCGTGAGCTGTGGCTGGCATTCAAACCAATGACTCACTCCCCATCACCCCAAAATCACAACCGTCGCCACTTGCGGCCATCGCGGTTGAGCAAGAACTCCGCCTCCGCAGGCTCCCAAGTCCCCGCCTCATACATCGGCACTGCATCGGCATCCGTGGCGTTATCCCACACCTCCAACAGCGGCGTTAGCAATCGCCAAGAGGCCTCCACCTCATCACCGCGAATAAACAGGGACTGATCCCCCAACATGCCATCCACCAGCAAACGGCTATAGGCATCCTGATTGGTCGTACCGAAGGCCGCATCGTAACGGAAATCCATATCCACCTGCCTCGTACGCAGGGTAGAGCCCGGTGTCTTCACATCAAAGCGCAGAGAAATGCCCTCATTGGGCTGAATGCGCATGGTCAAGATATTGGGCTTGGCATGTTTCGCCGCTGCCTCAAACATCAAGAACGGCACCTTCTTAAACTGGATGGCAATCTCCGTCACCTTCTTGGGCATGCGCTTGCCGGTGCGCAGGTAGAAGGGCACCCCCTGCCAGCGCCAATTATCGATCGAGAGCTTCAGCGCCGCATAGGTGGGCGTGGTGGAATCTGGGGCCGCGCCTTCCTCATCGCGGTAGCCTGGCACCGATTTCCCCTTCATCCAGCCTGCCTTGTATTGACCCCGCACCGCACATTTGGACAGGTCTTCCAGATCTGCCAGGCGAGTCGCTTGGAGTACCTTCACCTTTTCGTTGCGAATGGCATCGGCATCGAGGGAGTTGGGCGGCTCCATCGCGGTCAGGGCCAGCAGCTGCATTAGGTGGTTCTGCACCATGTCCCGCAAGGCACCTGCGGTTTCGTAATAGCCCGCCCGACCTTCCAGGCCAACGGTCTCTGCCACGGTGATCTGCACATGGTCCACAAACTGGCGGTTCCACAGGGGCTCAAAAATCGCATTGGCAAACCGAAAGGCCAGCAGGTTCTGAACCGTCTCCTTGCCCAGGTAATGGTCAATGCGATAGACCTGCTCCTCCGCACAAACGCTACGCACCGTGCGGTTAAGTGTCTTCGCTGTGCTGAGGGTCTTACCAAAAGGCTTTTCAATAATCAGGCGCGTCTTATTGGGATCTGCCAACATTTCCGCATCGCCCAATTGCAACGCTGCCTCTCCAAAGAAACGGGGGCTGACCGAAAGGTAAAAGGTCCGATTGCCCCGCGTGCCTCGCTTTTCATCCAGCTCGCTCAAGAAGGCTTTGAGCTTTTGGTAGCTCTCGGGGTGGTCAATATTGCCAGAACAATAGAACAAGCCCTCCGCAAACTGGTTCCAAACCTCTTCTGAGCCCAAACCACCGCCATGCTGTTCCACACCTTCGCGCATATGCTGGCGGAAAAACTCGTGGCTCCAATCCCGTCGTGCCACACCCACAATGGTGATCTGCGGGGGCAACCGCCGCTCCTGGTACATGGCATAAAGCGAGGGCACCAGCTTGCGCTGGGTCAGGTCACCGGAGGCCCCAAAGATTGTCAGAATCTGGGGATCGGGCATGCGCTCCTGACGGAGGCCAACACGCAGCGGATTTTCGAGGAGTTCAACCATGGGACTTAAGAATTAGAGGCCTGGGCCAATTGATGGGGAACGGGAATGCACGCTGTAAAGCGATCGCAATCAGCCCGGAGGCTTCAGAGGAAGAGTCGAAGAACGAAGATTGAACTAATTCACACCGGCAGCTGCTCGGTCTTCAACCATGCGCTTTTGCTCTTCGATAAATGAGGTTACTAGGGCTACATCCTCCGTGCTGCCAATAATCAGCGGTGTGCGCTGGTGCAGCTCAGTGGGCATAAAATCCATGATGTCTTGGGTGCCAGTGGTGGCAGCGCCGCCTGCCTGCTCTGCGAGAAAAGCCAGAGGGGCTGACTCGTAGAGCAGTCTTAGCTTGCCTTCAGGCTTTTTAACCGTACCGGGATACATGAAAACGCCACCCTGGAAAAGAATGCGGTGGAAGTCGCCGACCAGTGCGCCACTGTAGCGACCGCTGTAGCCCTCATGGCGATGAACATAGCGAACATAGTCGCGGTAGGACTCCTCCCATTGCCAGAAGTTACCTTCATTGACGCTGTAAACTGGCCCGTGGGTGGGGATCTGAATGTTTTCTTCAGATAGTATGAATTCGCCTAGGCTGGGGTCCAAGGTGAAAGAATGGACGCCTTTGCCGATGGAATAGACCAGAACCGTACTGGGTCCATAGAGAATGTAGCCCGCTGCAATTTGCTTGCTGCCGTCTTGCAGTAGATCAACTCCATCCTGGGCTTCGTCATTGCCCTCTTGTTGACGAATGGCGAAGATTGACCCCACATTGAGATTCACATCCACGTTGGATGAGCCATCAATGGGGTCATAGAGCAATGTGTAGCGACCGATGGGGCAGTTTTCGGGGATGTAATAGAGGTCTTCCATTTCCTCGGAGGCCAAGCGGCATACTAAGCCACTCTGCTTGAAGACCGAAATAAACACCTCATTGGAATAGAGGTCCATTTTTTTGACCTCTTCTCCCTGGACATTGGTCTCCCCTGTGAAGCCCAGGGTATTGGCCATGAGCCCCGCTCGGCTTAATCGCCGGGCAATGAGCTTTCCAGCTAAACCGACTCGTCCCATCAGGGCCGCTAGATCTTGGGCCTCACTGGGGGAGGCCGTTTGGAGCTGTTGCAACACATGACGGGATAAGGTCGTGCAATCGCGATCCAGGGCAAGGGCTTGTTCCGAGGGCTGATAGGCAGAATCGGCCATGGCGCGGGTTCTCAAGTCAAGGTGTTTCTCCCAGGATAGGCAGCAAAAATTGGAGCGGTAAGGCTCTGTAAGGATTCGCAAAGCGCTATCAAACCTAGGTGGAATAGGACTTTTCTTGGGGGTGGGTGGGATCGCCCCTAGTTAATGGTTTCAGCGCTTAAGTCGTGTTACTACTGAGATGGACCGCGATCGCCCTTTCCACCCACAAACCTAAACAAATGTGTCATCCCTACCGAGCAGCCAGTCCCATTTAACCTGACTTTTTCTTGGGCAGCGTGATCCACCATGCAAAAAGCGGCGCGACTCCTCGAGAGTCGCGCCGCTTTTTCTTCGACCTAATCTAAATCAGAGATTTAGTAGGTTTCAACATGCCAGCGGTGAGCTTTCTTCAAAGTGCGCTGGTAGTCAGACCACACAACACCTTCCTTCTCAGCTTCAGCGGCGATCGCTTCATCGATGCCACCTTCCATACCGCGCAGACCGCAGATGTAGACGTGAGTCTTCTCATCCTTAATCAAGTTCCAGAGTTCAGCAGCATGCTCAGCAACGCGGTGCTGAATGTACATGCGGCCACCTTCGGAATTCTTCTGCTCGCGGCTGATGGCGTTGGTCCAGCGGAAGTTATCAGGATACTGAGCTTCAATTTGCTCAAGCTCTTCCTTATACAGGATGTTCGCAGTGGTAGGGATACCAAAGAACAACCAAGCCAAGCCCTTGAATTGATAATCAGGGTTCAGCTTGCGCTCACCTTCCTTAAACATGCGCCAGAGATAAGCGCGGAAAGGTGCGATACCGGTGCCAGTACCGAGCATGACGATGTTGGCATCCTCTTCCTTAGGCAGGAGCATTTCCTTACCAACAGGACCGGTGATTTTCACATCATCGCCGGGCTTGAGGTCGCACAAGAAAGTGGAGCAAACGCCCTTCACTTCTTGCTTGGTCTCAGGGTCTTCGTAGGTCAACTGACGAACACAGAGAGACACGGTGTTGTCATCTAAGTCGTCACCATGGCCCGTGGAAGCGATGGAATAGAGACGAATCTTGTGGGGCTTGCCCTTCTCGTTTTCGCCATCAGCAATAATGCCGATGCTCTGACCTTCCACATACTTGAGCATTGGATCGCCACCGCGCAGATCCATCTTGATGTGTTGAACCACACCGATGCCACCTTCACCCAGCAGAGAATCGTTAGAGATGCACTTGCCGACAAAAGGGGTCTTAGGGCGGTAGGTGTTGACAGGTACGTCAGCACCGGGCTTAGGCTTCTTTGCAGCAGGAGCGGATTGGGTCATCGTCGAATTAGATACGGATTGATTGGAAGAACTTGCAGCGGCACTGTCAGCGTTTAGAGGGCTGATATTAACGATCTTGCCACCCAGCCGAGAGATGCGCTGTACCTCTTGATTCATTCGGCTGTAAGGAACCCGGATAAATGTGGTACCACTGCGGCGCACCGCTGAAGTTGTCACGCCCGAGTTTGAACCTTGGCCGAAGCCAGTCACCTCGATGACATACATGCGACTGCCGAACTCAGTGTTTGCGCTACCGCCAGCTACGCTTGGGTTGTACATCGCTATATAAATTCTCCGAACCTTTTTTTCAAACCTATGTCTATGTATCCTTCCGCGATAAACGCGGTCCCCACCTTGAAGATTGGCTCTTGAGATGAGGGACGACAGCTATGAGAAACCCCATAAACCATCAAAGAGCACCAATCCGAAGCTGAGTTAGCTTCACTGGACTCCAACATCAACTGGTTTGCCTGAACAATCCAGTCAATAATTCTTAAGATCATTAGCGTATCACCGCACGGCTACAACTCCTGAGACAGTTCTGATGATGCCGTTGCTCATCATTGAGTCAGGGGAATTCAACGTTTTGCCCCAAATCTTCCCTCGGCCAGTGGGAGAGAGTCCCAAAAATCAGCCAATATGGAATGGTGACGTTCATCCCCTCCGAATAACTACCCATGTGCTGTTGTAGCAGGAGATAAATGTTGTGCTTGAGCGATCGCCGAAAAAGAATTTTCTAAAATATAAATCATTCTCCTCAGCGTTTTTGTGCCCAAATACTCCCTGGGAGAAGCGGCAAGCTTGTTCCGCTAAATTCAGTGGGGATAGGGCTTCCAATAGATTGCGCGACCGGAAAATTTGTAGCCCGGTCCCTAATCTAAGCGATCGCCTTGATCCCCACGAGGGAATGTTTCTCAAATAAACACTTGTTCGCAAAATTCTAAGTTTGGTAATATCAATTGCGAAAGACAGCATTAATGCCTAGTGAGCTCGCGCCTGGATCACTGAATGTTTTCCCCTTCTCTATGTTGCGGAGCATTCGTTTCCCAGTTAAAGGCGAAGCAAGCGGGTGTGCCAAATGCCCATCCCACGGTGGGTCTTGTGCCAATGCGCTACTGGCAGGGATAGATTCTAAGCGAGATGGCTTTCCTTGGAATTCATCTTGGCAACAGTAATTTTGCCCATACCAGTCGTCACTAATCACTAACAGGTCCTGGAAACGGACTTTCAAGGGGGAACATAAATGAGCAAGCCTGAGCGCGTTGTTTTAATTGGAGTTGCTGGAGACTCTGGCTGCGGTAAATCGACCTTCCTGCGTCGCCTGTCCGACCTGTTCGGCGAAGAGCTAATGACCGTCATCTGCTTGGATGACTACCACAGCCTCGACCGCAAGGGCCGTAAGAGAGAGGGTGTCACTGCCCTTAACCCTGCAGCCAACAACTTTGATCTGATGTATGAGCAGATTAAAGACCTGAAGGATGGCAAAAGCATTGCTAAGCCCATCTACAACCACGACACTGGCGAACTCGATCCCCCCGAGAACGTTGACCCCAACCACATTGTGGTAATCGAAGGCCTGCATCCTCTGTTCGACGAGCGCATGCGTGAGTTGATCGACTTCAGTGTCTATCTCGACATTAGCGATGAAGTGAAAATCGCCTGGAAGATCCAGCGCGACATGGCTGAGCGTGGCCACACCTACGAAGACGTTCTGGCTTCCATCAACGCCCGCAAGCCTGACTTCGAAGCTTACATCGATCCCCAGAAAGCTCACGCTGATGTGGTTCTTCAGGTGCTCCCCACCAACCTGATCAAGGATGACAAGGAGCGCAAGGTTCTGCGCGTTCAAATGATTCAACGCGAAGGCATTGATGGCTTTGATCCCGTGTACTTGTTTGACGAAGGCTCCACCATTGATTGGGTGCCTTGCGGTCGCAAGCTGACCTGCTCTTACCCTGGTATCCGTATGCACTACGGTCCCGACAGCTACTACGGCAACGAGGTTTCCATCCTCGAAGTCGATGGTCAGTTCGACAACTTGGAAGAGATGATCTACATCGAAGGTCACCTCAGCAAGACCGACACCAAGTACTACGGTGAGATGACTCACCTGCTCCAGCAGCACAAGGACTACCCCGGCTCCAACAACGGCACCGGTCTGTTCCAGGTCCTAACTGGCCTGAAAATGCGTGCTGCCTACGAGCGCATTACTTCTAAGGAAGCTGTTTCCACCAAGGTTGAAGCAACCGCTTAGGACTGTTGTTTTAGGAGCTTTAGTTCAATTTGCGCGCTGCGCGCTCAGGTTGACTAACTAAAAGATCCTAGAAAAGGTTCTATCTTCCAAAGGAATCCGTTAATTCGGGTTCCTTTTTTATTGGCAGCCAGGAAATTAGCTGCTTGTTATGGTTTCCCTAAGGAAATAAAGAGCGATCGCGGTCTCTCTGGCTCAATTGGGAAGGTTCACGATTGTTAGCTAAGTGGCTCACAGCTAACCCTATATATTCTGTTATCTCCGCCTATTCTCAAAGGGCTAATTTAGGCCTGGTCTTGCCTCGTTAACCTGACTGTATAAGAGACCCAAAGGAGCATCCACAGCCCTAACGTGGCTTCCGTCACAGCCCTTAGAGCCAACGAACCAATAAGCTAATTGGGCATTTGAACGTCGCATAAGCCATATATTTTTTGGCATTTCGAGAAAATACAGTTAAGATGTGCGGCAAAATGGCAACACTATGTTCGAGTGGGGTCATTTCGCGCCGAGTCACATCCGATAAGTTAAAGCATGGTTTTGCCTCGATTCCGGGTAAGCTCATCGCGGTGATCCCATGAATCTTAGGTCTTCCAGCAAAACTGTCTGGCCCTATGCGATTCCTTTTCGTTTTTAGTAAGTCGTTCTAATACGAATCTTCTGCACTGCCCTTTTGGAGACAGCCCTGACCTATGGCCACGAGCAAGCACTTTCTAGAACAAGTCAAGACAGGCGACGTGGCAGCGGCGCTACAAACAGCCCTGGAAAATGCCGGGTCGCTGAAAATTGTCACCCATAT
>CALLAT010000145.1 GCA_938002085.1 uncultured Pseudanabaenaceae cyanobacterium | reverse complement strand
TCCCATTAGGACAGCGCCTCTTTCTGATTCGGGCTGTTGAGACAGAGGTGTAATCAACGTCGTCGCAACAATCCTGTGGAAGCTAACGCTTGGGAAGCATTTAGAACGCAGAACGCTCGTAAACAAATTCTGTGCCGTTGGCTTGGCGAGAGAAGATGGAAGGCTCGACTAGCAAGGAGCTTTCGAAAGGATTGGGTAAATCAATCACGCGAATCTCAGGATCGCTAGCGACTTGATCCTGGAGCATATTGCGATACACCTGCTCAATGAGCTCGGAGTCACGCTCAATGGCGATTTCAGGATAGTTGCCGCGACGGAACAGGCCAGTGCCGGTACCAAACATGGTGCGGAGGTTGCCAACTGTGGTCTGGCTATCGTAGATATCACCAGAGTCGTTGAATGCATCGTTCAGGGTTGCACCCCAAGAGTCAGTGTCTGGCAGCTGCTGAGCATTGACTGGAGAAAGAATGGTGCCGCTGGCAGCGAGGACCATGGTCCCCAGCAGCAATTTTAGTTGGAGTTTCATCAAGAAAGCCTCGAAGATGACAGTCGGACTAGCCTCTTATAGCGCGGCCAGATCATTTCGCCCAGTGAAAAGTACCACTGTTTGGGCAAGATTGACTCCAGACAGCGGTTTTAGGGACTCATAAAAATCCCTGCTCTTGTTATTTAAGGCGATCGGCAGGTCGAGGGAAATCCTATCTCTCTGGCGTTTTGGTAGGGTTTACCCGGCATGAAGAGCACGGATTTTAGCTTATTCTTTGGGCAAGCATTAAGCTACGACCTTTAGTACCGAAATTAAGATGACGAACTCTGCGCCCAGCCCATGGCTAACAGCGGACTCCACGACGCTTCGCCAGCAACTACTCGACCTTTTTTGCGAGCTGGCCTATCGGGAAGGAGATTTTGTTCTAACTTCAGGGCAGCGCAGTGATTATTACGTCAATGGCAAGCAAGTAACCTTGCATCCCGAAGGCTCGTTGGCGATTGGGCGGCTCTTGTTGGAATTGCTTCCCCAGGGCTGTAAAGCAGTTGCGGGACTCACTCTAGGCGCTGACCCGATGGTCACTGCGGTAAGTGTTGTAGGCGTGTACGAAGGTCACAGCATTGCTCCCTTGATTATTCGCAAGGCAGCTAAGGGCCATGGGACCCAGGCTTACATTGAGGGTCTGACCCTGGAACCTGGAACGAATGTGGTGGTCCTTGAAGATGTAGTGACCACCGGTAAGTCTGCTCTTCAGGCGGTAGAACGTTTAAGAGATGCGGGCTATGGTGTAGATCGCATTCTGGCTCTGGTGGATCGTCAGCAGGGAGGCGCAGAGCTTTATGCCAAGGAAGGTTTGAAGTTTGAGTCCCTGTTTAAGATTGAGGAAGTCCGCGATCGCTGGCGTGCTCTCCAAGCCTAGTCTAAGCGCCATTTCATAGCGTTAGGTATTCATCCCTGTGATGAACTGTGGGCAGTGGACTTGCGCTTAGTTCATCACAAGAATTTCTCAGTAATTACACTCTCTTTGCAAGAAAAATATTTTACAAGAAATAGTTTTTGCCAAGATGTAAATGACCGTCTGGTCTGTTCCTGGGCGATATCTGTTGCTGACCTACCATACTTGGGGAAGAGGTCATACTCCATGGGGGCTGGGACCTCTTTGGGAAAGTCTGGAGAAATGTCAGACTTTGGTGAGAATTATCCTGAGTCGCCCTGGCCCCATCCGTAGTCAGCAAGGGGATGCTTTGAACAAAGACTCGACTATCTACCGTTTTCCCACTGGGGGAGTGCATTGAGCCATGGTGCAGGAGTTTCATCTATCAATTACGCCGGTTCGCTCCGACGAATACTTAGTTCGTGTGGAGTGGATGGAGCCAGGGGTGCCCCTGGCTGAAGAGCAGGTGCAATGGCCTGTGGACGACTGGCTTGCCCGGGCTCGTCAGGTCTTTACGGAGCCCTTGGCAGAGTTTGTCAATCGAGATAGTTCCGGTGGCGTTCCCGTGGCTGAGGGCAGTTCTGGTTTGGGTGAGGCTTACAAGGTCATCACCGTAAATCCGCTCGAAGCGGAGGGGAGTCTGCCTGGGGTAAATTCCACCAGTGCTGGAGCCACGATCGCTCCTGAACCGGCCCTGGTACAGCTGGGTCAAGAACTTTACGATGCGCTCTTCCAAGGCACCATTCGCGATGCCTGGGTGATGGCCCAAGGCGTGGCCCAGAATCACGAGCAGCCCCTGCGCCTGCGCCTGGGGATGAAGGGCGATCGTCTCCAACGCCTGCCCTGGGAAGTGATCCATGCTGCCAATCGTCCCCTGGCGGCTTCCACAGATATTGTTTTCTCTCGCTACCACAGCAGCTTTACCACGGTTGCTCCGGCCCAGCGCCACACCCTCTCCGAGCCGCCCCTTCCCCCAGCGCTGCAAATCCTGATGGTGCTGTCCGCTCCGACGGACCAGGCCAACCTGGAGCTGAAGCGGGAAGCAATGCAGCTTCAACAGGAGTTGGGCAGCCATCGCAGTAGCGATCGTCCCAGCCAATACCCCCACATTGAGCTCACCCTCCTAGAGCAGCCGGGCCGAGAAGCCCTGACCCAGATGCTGGAGCAGGCTCACTACCAGGTGTTCCACTTTGCAGGCCACAGCAGCCCCGGTGCCTCTGGTGGCAAGCTTCACTTGGTCAATGCCAATACGGGCCTTACCGAAAGCCTTAACGGCGATGATCTGGCTGGGTTGCTCGTAAACAACGGCATCAAGCTCGCGGTCTTCAACTCTTGCCTGGGAACCCAGGCGGCAACGAGTGATGAATTTGACCTCAAGGGCGAACGTACCTTGGCGGAAGCTCTGATTCATCGCGGTATTCCCAGCGTGCTGGCCATGGCCGAACGCATTCCGGACCAGGTGGCTCTCAATCTCAGTCGCCTGTTCTATCGAAATTTGAAGTTTGGTCATCCTCTGGATGTGAGTCTCTGCCGCGCTCGCCAGGGACTCATTTCCAGTTATGGCTCTAACCAGCTCTACTGGGCCTTGCCGATTTTGTATCTGCAAACCAACTTTGAGGGGCGGCTAGTGCGTCCCAACAGCGATGGTGAGGTGAGCGATCTTTCAGATACCCGAAATTTGGCTGGGGAGCCCCCTGCCACTTTGCCCGGTTCTTATAGCCCGGCCCCCGCTGCGACGTTGAATCTCTGGGAAGAGGATGCTAGCGCTGTAGCGACCCCTGATCTAGAGCTAGATCGTCCATTGGGGAAAGCCGGGGGAGATTTAGCCCTGGTCCGCTCTAACGACGCTCACAGTGATGCACTTGAGAGCGATACTCAAACTGGGGAAGATGAGTCTGGTCCCATCGATCTAGAAACCGCTCTGACCCTGAGTGATAGTGATGATTTAGCCCTTGCTGGGGACCGTGATCTCTCTTCCCAATGGAAGAACTCTCAGTCCCGCTCCCGCAGTTCCAAACGTCCTCTGCTGATCGCTTTAGGTGGGCTTGCTGCCATTGGCTTAATTGGGGGGGCTGGTTGGGGCATTGGCCGCATGGCAGAACAGTCTGCGACCCCGCCTCTCGAAGATACGACTCCGAACAGTCCCAAAGACTTCCGCGAAACCACTCGCCTGGTCGAAAATGCAATGGATGCTTTCCAGTCGGGTGATCTAGAAGAAGGCAGTTTACTCGCCGAACAGCTTCTAGATCGCAATGTGTTGGAAAGCACCGAAGCCGCTCTGCAAGCGGCTGGTGAAGATAATGCTGCGCCTGAAGTCCAGTTTTTACTGGGTCGCTTGAATTGGCAAAAGCAAGTTCGTTCTCCTTTGGGGCCGGATAAGTTTGATGATTCCTATCGGGCTTGGTACTTTGCCTTACAAGCAGAGCCAGACAATGGTCGTTATTTAACGGCTCTCGGCTTTGCAGCCTATGCCAAGGGGGATTTAGATGATGCCCAGGACCAGTGGCAACAGGCTGTGAAGCAGCTCAAGGGCCAAGATGAGACCGATGCTCGCCGCCTCTACCTTTCTGCAAAAGCGGGTCTGGCTTTAGTTCAGCAAAACCTAGCGATGCAAGAGCCCTTGGGAGAGCAGGCGGAGCTACTCAACAAGGCTATTGATGGCTATGACTTTGTGGCTGCAGAAGATTTCGCATCGTTCAATCCCAGATCATTGGGTCGCAATCCAGAGACCCAGTGGCTGTGGAATGAGGCTTTGGTGGAGGAATGGCTGATGCTCAGTTCTCGCAGTAGCAACACTGAGGAATAGTGACGTCTCTAGGGCTTTGCTTTCAAACTCTTGCTCATAACCAATACTGCAGAGTCTTGGATTGAGGCGAGTTCTGGGGGTATGAGGCTTGAGGGCAATGGAGCCTTAAGTTTTCAACGTTAGCGATCGCCCAGAGGATACTGTCGCCTGATATCCAGGTCATCCAGAAAATCAAATTGACTGGTTGGTGCTGTGGGCGATTGTTTGCCAGGCTTTCCTGGTTGACCACTGGGCCATAGGGCAGTGGGTTGGGGGGCCCCGTTCGGCTTAGGGATTAAGGTTGAGCTAGAGAAAGAATTTAAGGGCACCAAGCTGACTGGTTGGCTGGGAGCTTGCGATCGCGGTTGCCTGACAACTCCAGTTTGACTGGCATGATTCGCTGGTGTGGCCTTAGGAGAGGCAGCCTGGCCCGGTTGTAATTTACCCTTCGCGCGTTCTGTCTGTGTGGTTTTGGCAAAGCGATGGCGCAAGGCCTTTCTCCGTGAGCGATGCTTCTGGGGAGGAGCGCTGGTTCTGGCTCGACGCCCTGGAACAGCAGAGGATGGGGCAGAAGCCTCTTGTCTAGCTCTCTCAGGCCAGCTCAGTGGTGGAGGAGCAATAGAGCTTAACGCACCGGGAATCAGGGCTTGGTTGGGCCCTGTTGGACGCTGAGAGGAGACTGGCGCTAGAGGTTGAGATGTCACATCAGAAGGCTTCAGCCGTTGGGATAGGGGCTGACGACGACGGGGGCCTAAGGCACTGAAGGGAATTAAGGGAACCAGCCGCATGAGGCCGGTTACGCCCAGACCTACTCCTGCTGCCAGTACCATTGCCTTGAGCCCTACAGACAAGTCTGCTTCGGGCATGGGGGTTGCTTTCTCAGCCTGGGCCACAATGGTCATGGCGGGGGTTGTTGCGGGGTGGCGACCGACTTCTGGCCCTTGGGTTTCGATGATGTCAATTTCTAAAACACGAGCAACTTGCCCTAATAGCTGCTCGCCTAAGCTCACTCGCCGGCTGGCGGCTAAAGTTGCGTCGTCAATTAAGGGGTCATAGGTAAGCGTTTGGCCTAAGTTTGGGCTAAACAAGACGGCCATGGCAGCGCCAGAAACAACGACACTGGTTAGGGTCATTCCAGCGAGCATGGCAAGCTCAGGCTTTCGCCTCTTAGACCAGGTAGCAATCTGTACTGGCTTAACATTCCAAAAATACTGTCGCTGAGGATCCAAACCAATGTTTTGAGCATCGATCTCAGCAGTGCCTAACGGTGTTGATGCCTGTTCCATAATTCCCTGTGTCACCCTGAATGACACTCAGTCTGGTTAGAATTGCGGAGATGCAAACCAAACCAGTGCAACTGGGTGGTGATAATAGCATCTGGAAATGCGCTTAGAGAGAAGTATTAGATACCTCTTTCTCTCGATGTGATCCGCCTGAGAGGCCAGCAGGACGGGGATCATTGACAGGAGTATGAATAGAGGGAATGGACCTGGTTCAGTGAGTTCTATGGAATCTTTGAGATTGCTCGAAAATTCTCGGGTTCGCGAGCATTTTTGACTGCCAGTAGAAAGGCAGGGCAATCGCCCAAAATTCTCTTTAAGGAACGAGCAAGACTGTGTTAACCTAGCCATTGGCAAAATAATTCTTCGAAGGAATCATTAGCCAGCCAAAGCGGCCCCAATGCGGGTGTAGTTTAGTGGTAAAACCTCAGCCTTCCAAGCTGATGATGCGGGTTCGATTCCCGCCACCCGCTTTTACAATTAGTTCTTCGTCATCATTATTGGCTGTAGAAGAAATCTAGCTGCTGACTTGGTGCTTCAACGCATTGTGAATACTTCGGTTGAAGCAGACCCCTAGTATGAAAGTTTCAGAGCCATGTTTCAATCATCACGGTGTTCAAGCTTTGGCCTGACCTGAGCTTGGGATGCCTAATCGCCTAACGCTTGGTCTTTTAAGGGTGGACAGGCGGGGCATGCATGACTCGCCCTTGGGGGGTCGCTAATTGAGGCTGCCCCGCTTCAATCAATGCGCGATCGCGAATGCGGCAGGAGTCGCATTCGCCACAGGGCTCGGTCTCACCGGAATAGCAGGACCAAGTCTCCTCAATGGGAACTCCGAGGGCCAAAGCTCGCTTCACAATATCGACTTTTGAATCCTTGACCAGTGGTGCCCGTAATTCTGGAGCCTTACCTTCGATCGCGACCTTGGATGACAAACCCGCCAGGGTTTGATAAGCCGCCAAATATTCAGGGCGACAGTCAGGGTAACCAGAATAGTCGACGGCATTAATTCCTAAGTAAATCGCCTCTGCCTGCTTCGCCTCTGCTAAAGACAGAGCCAAAGCAATGAACACCGTATTACGGCCAGGAACATAGGTTGAAGGAATCACCCCTTCATCGGTTCCGGACTGGGGAATGGCCTGATTCAGGTCGGTTAAGGAAGAGCCGCCCCATAAATTCAGATTGACATCCACTACGTGGTGTTCCAAGCAGCCTAATCGCTGGGCTAACAGCTTTGCAGAGGATAACTCACGGGCATGGCGCTGGCCATAGCGACAGGAAAGGGCAATGAGATCAAACCCATCCGCCTGGGCCTGGGCCGCTGCCGTGGCAGAGTCTAAGCCGCCAGACAACAGAACAATGGCTCGAGGCCGAGCTGTGTTTTTTATATTAAGGACTTCGCCTGCTTCTGAAGGCGTGGCTGCGGAATCAAAAGAGGACTGCATCAAAACTGCGCTGCTAGCGAATGCCAATGTACTTATGAGTCTGAAGACTCATACGCCACTGAGGCTGTTCCAGTACGTAGTCTAAAACCATCTGGTTACTCTGTTCTGCATGCCACTCGGGCTGAAGAACTTTAAGGGTGGTCGCAGGGACTAGCTGGGCCTGTTGTTCTGCCCAATCCAAGTCGTCAGATTCTGCGATTACGACCTTGAGCTCATTGGCGAAGTCATAAATCGCTGACTCTGGAGGCTTATTGCGCTTTGGCGACAGCGTAATCCAATCGAAGCGACCGCTCAGGGGATAAGCACCTGAAGTTTCTAAGTGAACTGCTAAACCCGCAGCCCGCAGCATTCGCGTTAGTTCGCTCAGGTCATGCATCAGGGGTTCTCCCCCGGTGATTACGACACAATGGGGGTTCGCTTCGAGCGCTGCAGCCACGATGGAAGAGACAGAGCGAGGGGGATGTAGCTTTGCATTCCAAGAGACTTTGGTGTCACACCAGGGGCAACCGACATTGCAACCTGCCAGACGAATGAAATAGGCGCTGTGACCCACCCATCGCCCTTCACCCTGGACAGAATGAAAGACTTCCACAATCGGTAATTTCAAACTGGCATCTCCCCCGGTCGTAGAACGATTAATCCTAGGGGCGACTAGAGCGTCATTACTTGCGATTACCATGCCTGCGTTAAATCCCGTGTTCCCCTGATGAATCAGAGCGCGATCGCTCCACCCTTTCCCATTCAATCGTTCAGTGCTGTTCCAGGTGTTGCCCCGGATATTGTCTCAAGGACAATAGCCCTGATCAGTTGCTGCTCTAACGGGTTAGTCGATGAACCAATTAAATTCAAGCAGCAAAATATCATGTAGATGCTGACTAACAATCTAACTCATAATTCCAAAATCTCATAGTCTCTAATCTCCCTAGAATCACCGTATTTATATGCTTTTGTGAGAGGGGTATGACCCTACATAGGGTTGGTTTGATGGCAGAAAAATATCTGATTAGTTGACAGGCTTAATTATTTTATACAGCTCTTTCAAGAGGGTAAATACTGCTCCCTAGGGGCTGGTTGAGTGCTGATTACTCAAAGGTGAAACTCGGCTGAAACTCTGTACCCTCAGTGTCTAAAGCTTTGCTGGTAGAGGGGCGTAGGCTTCTGTGGCTCAGTTTGATTCGGTTTGTTGGACTCAACTATTCGGAATGTTGTGAATCCTCCGTTGTGAGAGCCCAGTAGAAATGACGAGGAAATTTGATACAAGGTTTGAGGAGATCGTATTGTTCAGACTCGCAATTTAGCCTGGCTTTAGGTTTGATAGATGCTCTGTGCTGTTAAATCTATTAATCTTCCACAGTGCAGTATTAAATCGATTCTCTTTATCTCCAGGCCAGCGAGACGAATCTAATGTGAATTCAAATAAACCCGTGGGTAGAATTGCGCATCCCCAAGTGCGATCGCAGCCCAGTAGCTCGCTCACCAAATGGGATAAAAAGCCGGCGTGACTCACCACCCAGAGGCAATCGTCATTGCTGTGTTGCTGTAGCCAGTGGGACAGGATTGAATGGGCGCGCCTACGGCAGTCTGCGGGAGATTCTGCCCCGGCCACAGGAAGCCAATCCAAAGACTGCTCTAAGTCATGGCAGAGCTGAGGGTGGCGTTGTTGGGCTTCGAGCCAGGTGAGCCCTGTCAAAATGCCTTGATTAATTTCTGTGAGGCGGCGATCGCTGACCAGGTTTAACTCAGCCGCAACCCCACAAGATTGCAGCAGCCATTCCCAGGTCTGATGGGCCCGTTGCAGGGGACTGCTGTAAAGGTGGGTTGGAGCAACTGGATGTTGTGTGAGCCAAGTCCCGAGGGCCTGGGCTTGGGATTGGCCTAGATCGGTCAACTCATGGGCAGAGAAAGGCGCTTGCGGCTTGGCAAACTCAGCGGCATTGCTGGCTCCCAACATTCTGCCCTCCACATTGCTGTGGCACTGAGCATGACGCATTAGGAGCAAGCGCATGGCAAACCGAAAAATTGGAGGACAAGCAGTATGGACGCAGCCGACTGCCTAAATCGCAGGATTGGCTCTTTGCAATGGCAAAAATACCGTGAGCACTTCACCGTTCAGATCCCGCTCTTTGACCTGAAGCTTTCCGCCTAGGGCTTGAAACAGATGTTTCGTGACATCCAAGTTGAGGCTGAGGCTACCGGTTTCAGGCTGGAAGGAGAGGAGTTTCCCGAGGGATTTCCGCAGGGGAGGTGGCGCTGCTTCATGGGGAGAATGCTTGCGTTTGGGGTCCGGGAGAGATTGGAACTGTAGCTTGAGCTGATCTCCCGCTAGGGTTGCTTCGACCTGAATGTGGCTGTAGGCCGGGAGCTGACGGGTAAAGCGGTCCATTAGGCCTGTTAAAGCTTGATCCAGCATATTGGGATCGCTCACGACCATAGGCATTTGCTCCGGGAGCTTGAGTTCTAGGGAAAGATTGCGCCGCTGGGCTTGGTTTTGCCAGCGGGGAAGTCCAGCATGGAACACTTGGGACAGGGGCATGGCTGCCAGGTGCTGGAAGCCCTTGCTGGGCGTGGTTTCCAGTTCCGTGGCTTTAAAGATGAGGCCAAAGCGGTCTATTTGTTCGGTGCATTCTTGGTCAATGCTTTCGAGGCGCTGGGTTACTTTCCCATCTAAGTCCTTGCGGCGCAGGAGCAGGCGAGTCATGGTGCGAATGGTAGCTAGCGGGGTGCGAACTTCATGGGCGATCGCCCGCAATAGTTCTACATCCAATCCCTTGAGATTGGCGGCGGCGGTAGAATCCTCTGCAACCTCCAGAGGGGACTTCACCCGTTCTACAAGATTGACCAGGCGCTGTTCGGTGGCCGCAGCGGAGAGCAATGCAAAATGCTGCATCATCCGTTGGGTGAAGCGACTCATCCAACGATAATCCGGGGCGGGCGGGGCAAAGAGGTCGAAGAGGCGATCCAATTGCTGAGCATACTGGGCATTGCTGAGACGCACTCGCAGCAGTAGGGACTGCCAACACAACTTGAGTACGGAAGGATCGCAGGAGAACTGGAATCGTAGGCTTCCTTGATCGTCCTCGCCCAAGGTCATCACGATGCCAAAATCAGCCGTGATGACGAGGCAAAACTGCTCCTGGGCCAGGGCATCTTGTTCAAGGATGGGCACGGAAACTAAGCAGGCAGGCTTGATCTCGTCTGCCGTCTGGTTACCTCGAAGTTGCAACGCTAAACCACAGGGCGAGGCCAAGGTATCAGAGACAAATAACCAGGTCGCCATGGAGCTGTAGAGATCAGCTCGGCTAATTAAGGGCAGAGGACCGCAAAGCACGACCGCTTGGGTTGTTTGGGGCTGTGCTGGGTCGATATGCTCCGCCAGCAAGTCCTGGAGCGTTGAGACGGCGCTACGCCATTGTTGTTCTGCCTGGACAGGAGCGATGACAGCGGCGCCTGATTGAGGCTGGGGTTCAACGTCATCCCAAGGGTGTTTGCCATCTTCTTGGTGATTGGACGTCGTTACTTTGCCGAGGGGAATCTTGCGGCTTCGAGAATATTGATTTTTCTTGGGGTGGGACGAAACAGCTCGGCAACCATCAGCTTCTTTTCCAGGCGCTGCTTCATGGGGGGGAACCTCACCTTCTGGGGCTCCCGCAGAAGGCGATCGCAAATCTTCGCTCGCTTGAGCCTCGGCGCGCTGAATAATACCGGTCAGCGAAGGCAATAACCACTTCGACAAGTTGTGTCCCTCCCTGAGCAAGATGCAACAGTCCTAACATACCCATTGGCTGGGAGTAGGACTAGGCGAGGGCCGAAGCTTTGGAGTGGTGATTCCCGCTCATGGAGCATCTGTATTAATTCAACTATCCCTAGCGCTAAAACCGGAAACGCTGGCGATGGTTGGCGACGGACTCCGCTAATCCTAATCCAATGAAATTGGTCAGCAAGGCTGAGCGGCCGTAGCTCAACCAGGGCAATGGAATGCCGGTCACAGGCGATACGCCAATCGTCATACCGACGTTGATGAAGGTTTGGAATAGCACCATTGAGAGCACGCCAATGGCAATCAATGACCCAAAATTGTCCTTGGCATTTTGGGCGATGATCAGCAGTCGCAAACAAATGAGCCAAAACAGCAAGAGCACGAGCATCGCGCCAATAAAGCCCATCTCTTCGCCGACGGCCGAAAAAATAAAGTCCGTATGCTGCTCAGGGATAAACTCCAGTTGAGTTTGGGAGCCCTGGTTAAGGCCGGTCCCCCAAAGCTGGCCTGAGCCCACGGCGATGCTGGACTGGATTAAGTGGTAGCCAGAACCTAAAGGGTCTTGGGTCGGATCCAAGAATGAGACAAGACGAATGCGCTGGTGGGGCTGGAGGACATCGGTCCAGGCCCAATTCCCCAATCCGCCGGAGATGGAGTTGAGCGCCACCGCTAAGAATGCACCAATACGAGGCCAGGGCAAGCTACGCCAGGCTGTAACCCCCATAAAGCCTAACCAGGCAAACCATGGGATAAAGAACCAAATTTTCCCAGTGCCCATGCCAAACAATATGGCTGATATCAGCGGCGACATCATGAGGATAATCCAGCCGGGCTTGGCATTGGCCCAATAGAGCATGCCCAGGGCGATCGCCCCGAAAACCAGCGAAGTCCCCAAATCTGGCTGAATAAACACCAATGCCCAGGGAATCACCAAAATCACAAGCGCACGAATAAGAGATGGAATCGTCGCCGCTTCGTCTTCACCCAGAACTGCCGCCAGGACCACAATGACGCCAAGCTTGGCAAACTCTGAGGGCTGGATATTAAAACCACCAATGGAAATCCAGCTCTGGGCTCCCAACGCGCTGGTGCCAGAAAACTTCACAAACAATAGTGAGGCACAGGTCAGGATGTAAATGATCCAAGGCCATTGCTCCAGCTTGTCATAGCGAAAATAGGCGAGGAAGAACATAAAAGCTAAGCCCACTCCCCCCGTAACCCAATGCTGGAGCCAGCTCACTTCAAACCCGATGACTCGAGTATGGAGCTGAGTGCTGCGGATGAGGAGGCCGCCTAAAAGCGTGAGGGCAATGGCAGCTCCTGCAAGCCACCAGTCCATGTCCTTGAGAGGATCAAATAGGCCTTTCCAGGAAAAGCGACGAAAGGAGCGACCCAACATAAGCCTTAATTACCTCCGCCTAGGGCCAATACTGAAATTCTGGCTGCAACTTGCTGAGCAATATTCACCAGCGCTTTTGCAGAAGCAGATTCAGGATCTGCAAGGACGATGGGGAGACCGCGATCGCCCCCCTCCCGCACTGGAATTTCCAACGGCACACAGCCCAGCAGCGGCAAGCCCAATTCTTTCGCGGTGTTTTCCCCGCCCTTAGAGCCAAAAATGTCGTAGGACTTATCCGGCATATCCGGTGGAACGAAGTAGCTCATGTTCTCGGCAATGCCCAGAATTGGCACGTTGAGCTGTTCAAACATGCGTAGACCTCGGCGGGCATCATGGAGCGCTACGGTTTGAGGCGTCGTCACCACCACCGCACCAGACATGGGCACGGCCTGGGCCAGCGTTAACTGAGCATCACCAGTACCGGGGGGCATATCCACGACGAGATAATCCAGCTCACCCCAGTTCACCTGGTACAAGAACTTACGAATAATGCCGTTCAGCATCGGGCCACGCCACATGACGGGCTGGTCTGGATCGATCAAAAAGGCCATGGAAACCA
>CALLAT010000144.1 GCA_938002085.1 uncultured Pseudanabaenaceae cyanobacterium | reverse complement strand
TGGCTCAGAAGTATTGATGCCGTCAGTCACGGTGTAAGTGAACGTCTCGGTCCCAGAAAAACCAGGATTTGGAACGTAGAGGAATGAGCCATCCTCTGGACTGATATTGATATCACCATTCTGAGGAATATCTACTAACGCAATGCGCAGCGGATCTCCATCGGGGTCTGTTACTCCATCCAACACACCATCTGTGGGAGCAACCGTGAGGCTCGTTCCTGAAGGTGTGGTGTAGCTGGGATCCGTTGCTGGGACAACTGGAGGACGACTCACATTGATCGTTACTGGAATGGGGGCAGAGGTATTGGTTCCATCCGTCACTGTGTAGGTGAACGTCTCGGTCCCGGAGAAACCAGGATTTGGAACGTAGAGGAATGAACCATCCTCTGCACTGATGTTGATATCACCATTCTGAGGATTGTCCGCCAAAGCAATACGCAGAGTATCCCCATCGGGATCAATCACCCCATTCAACACGCCGTCTGCGGATGTAACGGTCAGCCTGCCGTCAGTAGCCACGCCATAGCTGGGACTTGTCGTAGGAATAACGGGTGCTGCATTGGTTGGATTGCCAACATTGACGGTGACTGGAATGGGTGCAGAATTAAAAACCCCATCAGAAACGGTGTAGAAGAAGGTTTCAGTGCCAACAAAACCAGCATTTGGGACGTAGGTAAAGGAGCCGTCCGTTGGGCTAATTAGGATATTGCCGTTGGTGGGGTTTTGAGACAGAAAGACTTGAAGACTATCGCCATCCGGGTCAGACACACCATTGAGAACGCCATCAGCCGCAGAGACAACTAGGCGACCATTTGGATCTACCGCATAGCTGGGAGTTGAGCTAGGAAAAACAGGATTCTGATTTCCTACTTTAATGGTTACAGGAATAGACTCTGTCCGACTCGTTCCGTCAGTAACAGTGTAAGAGAATGTCTCAATCCCAACAAAACCAGGCGCAGGTCTATAGTTGAAAGACCCATCTTCTGGGTTCAGTACGATGTTACCGCCATTGGAGGGGACATCGGCTAGGTCAATGCGCAGTACATCATTGTCAGCATCGGTGACGCCGTTCAAAACGCCGGTCGTTGCTGGAATGGATAACAGCTCGTCTACAGGGGTGCTGTAGCTGGGAAAAGCAGTGCCTGAAAAGACTGGAGCAGCAAACTGGCCGACATAAACTTGCTGTAGAGCCTGGGAGAATGCGATCGGCGACTGAATTGCTCCAACCTGATGGGTTAGCTCCCACTGTGCCCCTTGCTCGGTACGCCCAACAGCAAGAGGAGATGCGGCGATGGAAGCACCGGTCAATTGATGCAGTTGCTGGATGAAGAGATGACCCAGGGCACCTTGGGCAACGTTACAGCCATATAGCAGCAGCTCTCTCCCCTGTAGAGACTTAGCCCAGGCTCGCAGCTGAGTTTCATACTGATCCAGGCTAGCGAAGCTCAACTGGCTGCTGCCCAGGTGTAAACATCCCTGCTCACCGTGGGAAATAAGATGAAGCGCAGTCAGTGCAGGGCTAGCTTCCAGCGCCGCTGTAATTTGTGCAACTCCATCTTGCTGGCTGTTCAAGATGATGACTTGGCCAGCATCTGACACATCAGACAATAGCGCTGCTAAGTCATCTACTTGTGAGTCGATTACAACAAGAGAATGATTGGAAAGGTTGAAGGGGGTCGAGAAATCAGACTGGGGACGAGCTATATACCCTGCCATTTTTGATGCTTCCAGATAGAGGGAACGAGTGAATTGACGAAACAGAATCGAACGCCAGTTATGAATAGCTGGTGAGAAGTAGCAGTCTCCCCGCCACTAAATGTGCGAGACCTGTTGCTTAGGTAGCGACATCTAATGGAAATTCGCACAAAGCAGTAGTCGACCTGTATTAGGTCGACCCACTAATTTTGTGCAGTCTCAAAGGAGCGCTGCGATCACCGGGATAAAGCTGCTAAATGGAGAACTTTATGTCTAAAAACTAAGCTCCCCGAATCCAGGCAAAGACCTAGATATCAATTGCTACTTAATTTAATACCGCAATTTTAACGATGCTGAACGATGCTTTTTATAGTTCTCAAGATTGTCGAGGAAGTTGTGACAAAACTCCATCTATATAGATGTGTCAGTGACAGAAGCGAAACCCGTACCTGGAGAGCAAAGCATTCTACTCTGTGATCTCCATCAGCTATATGTTTCAGTTTTTTTAGCGGAGATAAATAAAGCCAGCATAAAGTTTACAACGTTAGATGGGTAACCCCAGAAGCGTTTCACCACCAGCCTGTATCAAATTAATCAAAGTACCGTTTTATTGAAAAGCGTGGGTTCATTTAACCCAACGGAATTAGCACCAAACATCACTATTTTGAATCAAGACTCCACCTCTCACAAACTAAATTTAAGCGAAGTGGCCCTTGTATAACGGACAAGCATTCAGATACATCCCAATTAGTAAGCAATGACATCTAAATGGTCTAATTAGCGACAAGTCCACCTTCTCGGCGCAGCGCTGGCCCTCCCGTCTCTCGTTATGCTCACCAACATTCTCATTGTCCTTGCCCTGATCATCGCTAATGGCATGTTCGCCATGTCAGAACTGGCGGTGGTATCTGCTCGAAAGGTGCGCTTAGAACAGGCCGCGAGGAAAGGCGATCGCCGTGCCCAAGCCGCCCTCAACCTCGCCAACCGTCCCGACGACTTCTTCTCCACTGTCCAGGTGGGGATCACGCTAGTGAGCATCATCAGTGGTGCCTTTGGGGGATCAGCCCTAGCGGAGCCCGTAGCAGAGATGCTGAAGCAGGTGCCAGCGCTAGCAAACTACGCGGACAAGCTGGGCTTTCTCTTAGTCGTGGTAGTGATTGCTTATCTCTCCTTGATCTTGGGTGAGCTTGTTCCCAAGCAACTGGCCCTGACCATGCCAGAAACCATCGCCAAAACCGTCGCTGGCCCCATGAAGCTGCTCTCCCGCCTGGCGACCCCCATCGTAATCCTCCTCAGCTTCTCCACCCGCACCGTAGTGCGACTGCTCAACATCAAGCCCTCCAACGAGCCCAGCGTCACAGAAGCAGAAATCAAAGCCTTTATTCGCCTCGGCACCAAAGAAGGCACCCTGGAACTGGCTGAGCAGGAAATTGTTGAGCGCGTCTTTCAACTGGGCGATCGCGCCATCAACGAAATCATGACCCCCCGCCCAGAAATCATCTGGCTCGACCTCGACAACGATGCCTCCGAGAACCAACAAAAAATCTCCGAAGCCAAACATCGCCGCATGCCCGTATGCCAAGGTGACCTCGACAACGTCCTCGGCCTCATCAGCGTCAATGCCCTGCTAGAACGGGCCCTGAACCAACAGCCCCTCGACCTTACCGTAGGCCTAGAGCAGCCCCTCGTTGTCCCCGAAGAAGGCCGCTCCCTCAACCTCCTCGAACAATTCAAACAATCCCGCATCCACACCGCCCTCGTCGTCGACGAGTACGGCACCATCCAGGGCCTAGTCACCCTCGGCGACATCCTCGAAGCCCTAGTCGGCGACGTCCCATCTGCCCACGAACCCAGCGACGAGGTCGTTCAACGAGAAGACGGCTCCTGGCTCCTAGGCGGCAGCATGGAAATTGAAGAACTACACAAACTACTAGACCTCAATCTAACCAGCGACAAACGCCCCAGCTACCACACCCTCGGTGGACTAGTGATTAATCAACTGGGGCGGATACCGAAAGCTGGCGATCGCTTCGACTGGCAAGGCTACGCCGTAGAAGTCATGGACATGGACAGCAACCGCGTCGACAAAGTCCTAATGACACCCAAAAGCGAGGCAGATAGCTAAAGGCAGCCTCTCCCCCGGCCCCTCTCCTAAAGGAGATGGGTGACGTTAGCGACAAATATCGATTAGACACAAAGATCCAACCTCACCAACCCTCTAACGACTGCGTCAGCAGCAAACCCCACAGGCCAACAGAACCCAGAGCAACAACGCCAACCCACTGGACAAGAAGCCGCACCACCCTCCAGCTCCATACCCTCACACCGCTGTAGCAGGGAGTAATCCATTGGGGGACAAAGTCTCCCAATGGCGGGAGCATGAGGGCTGACCCTCATAGATTTGCCGCTTGCCTCATCGACCTGCCGCCTACCCCAGCAAACAAAAACAGCCATCAAAAAGCCGCTCCGAGCTTCGGAGCGGCTTTTTGATGCATAAACACTAACCCAACCGAAACCTACTCAACCACATCCGGACAACCCAACGAATATCGAGTATCAACCCCCGTCACCGGATTCGTCCCACTCGCACTCTCACAAAGATTACTCAACTGCACCTTATCCACCACAGCAAACGAAAAATCCGCATCCGTCACATCCGCATTAGGGAAATAAGACTGCAACAACAGAGCCGAATTAAAAATCGCCCCCCGCAAATTTGCATCCCGGAACGAACTCGTATAAGCAATCCCATCCGTGAAATCGACACCCGACAGATTTGCCCCCTGAAGAGACGAGCCATTAAACACGACCCCCCTCAAATCTGCCCCACTGAAATCCACACCATTAAACTTCTCGCCCACAAACTCCTTCGTCTGAAGATCTTGCCCCGCGAAATTCAAATCCTCCACATCCACCAGTGAAGAAGCCTTCAACGAACTCGAACTCGAAGCCAACACCGGCCCTGGTAAAAGCAACATCAACGCACAGACAGCCGACAAGGCCCAGGCAAAAAAGCGAGAAATTCTCATGGCATCCAGCGGAGAAACCGCCTAATTCAACGTTACTTAATGTAACATCTGCGGTTCTTCTCAACATCCGGCTCCCCTCGTAAATCTCTCAGCCTCAAAGCCCAAAGGCGATCCCATAGTTCGTCAAATCGCTCTAAAATGTAAAGCGAGAGTTACAAATGCTTCGTCAGAGGCTCCCCACCATGCAGGTCAAACGACTGGGCCACGTTGCCATTTGCGTCAAAGACATCGAACAAGCCGCCGAGTTTTACCAAAACTTAGGTATGGAACTGGCTTGGAAAGACTCCGACTGGGCATACCTCAAAGCCGGTGACGATGGCCTAGCCCTACTGGGCCCTGGCTACAAGCAAGCAGGCCCGCACTTTGGCTTTGTCTTCGACGATCGCGCCGCAGTGGACGAAGCCTTCGAGCGCCTCAGCAAAACCGACATCAAACTCACCCCCGTCCACGAACATCGCGACGGCACCGCCTCCTTCTATGGCCGCGACCCCGACGGTAACTGGTTTGAATACCTATATGAGCCAGCTACAACCCCGGCCAAAGAAGCAGCCACGGTCTAGAACCGGTTTAAATCTGGACATGGCAATGCCATGTCCCTACGCCATACCAACTCTCCCGCCTCTCCCGCCATTGTCTCTAATTCCCCCGTCGTCCCCTTGATCCAAACCGAAACTCTCAATCTCCTCGAATGGCCTCGCCTGTGTGAACAGGTGGCAACCTTTGCTGCAACGAAGCTAGGCGCGATCGCCGCCCGCCAGCTCGTTATCCCGGAGACCCAAGCCGAAAGCGAAGCCCTGCTCACCCAGACTGCCGAAGTCACCCACCTCGAACTGGACCTCGCCGTAGAACTCTCCTTCGAAGGAATCCAGGACATCGGCAATGCCCTAGAGCGAGCAGAACGGGGCGGCATGCTCTCTGGGGACGAACTCCTCAATATCGCAACAACCTTGGCAGGTGTACGCAATCTACGCCGCCTCATTGATAACCACGAAGAAGAAATCCCGACCCTAGCCCGCTGCGTCATTGAGTTGCGCACACATCCCGAACTCGAAAAGCAGATTCACCACTGCATCGACGATCGCGGCAAAGTCACCGACCGCGCCAGCGAAAAGCTCGGCGGCATTCGCACCAAGCTCAAGTCCCAGCGGGACGAGGTCTACAAAAAACTCCAGCGCATCATGCAGGTAAAGTCTGCGGGCGTTCAAGAAATGGTGATTACCCAGCGGGACAACCGCTTCGTCATCCCCGTCAAAGCCACCCACAAGAGCATGATCAATGGCATCGTCCATGACATGTCTTCCACTGGAGCAACGCTGTTTATTGAGCCGAATACGGTCGTTAATGGCAACAACAACCTGCGCCAACTCCGCCGCCAAGAACAGGTAGAAGAAGAGCGAGTGCTGCGGGAACTGTCCGAAGCGGTGGCTGAGGTGAATGAAGACCTAGAACAGTTATTGGCGATCGCCACCATTATCGACCTCGCCACCGCCCGCGCCCGCTACGGCTACTGGAGCGAAGCCAATCACCCTCGCTTTGTCCAGCCCACCGAAACCGAGATTGTTCTTCGCAACCTGCGCCATCCTCTACTCGTCTGGCAAGAGCGCCACGAGGCAGGTACACCAGTTGTACCCACAAGCCTACGCATTGATCCGAAAACCCGTGTCGTCGCCATCACCGGCCCCAACACTGGCGGAAAAACCGTCACACTCAAAACCCTGGGCCTGGCAGCACTGATGGCGAAGGCGGGTTTATATGTACCTGCAACTGTACCCGTAGAGCTCCCCTGGTTCGATCAAGTTTTAGCCGACATTGGCGACGAGCAATCCCTGCAACAGAGCCTGTCCACCTTCTCCGGCCACATTAAACGCATCGGCCGGATTTTGGACGCGATTACCCCGCAATCTGCGCCTCCGAGAAGTGAATCTGACCAAACCGTAGGGACGCACAGCAGTGCGTCCGCTCCTGTCCTTGCCCCTGCCTTGCCCAACGATTTTCGGGATAATCAGGAATTTAATGCGGATAACGAAGGCAATGGGGTTGCAGATGCAGATGTTGCTGAAACTAATGGTCAAGGCGATGCTTCCCTGAGGGCGCACAGCTGTGAGTCCCTACCGCACCGACCGTCTAATTCTCTAGTACTGCTCGATGAGGTCGGTGCGGGTACTGATCCCTCCGAAGGCAGTGCCCTCGCCATTGCCCTACTCCGCCACCTGGCAGAGACTGCCCTACTCACCGTTGCGACCACCCACTTCGGCGAACTCAAAGCCCTGAAGTACGAGGACGATCGCTTCGAAAATGCCTCGGTGGAATTCAACGTTCAAACCCTTTCCCCCACTTACAAACTCCTGTGGGGCATTCCAGGCCGATCTAAC
Organism: uncultured Pseudanabaenaceae cyanobacterium; assembly: GCA_938002085.1. Taxonomy (GTDB): domain Bacteria; phylum Cyanobacteriota; class Cyanobacteriia; order PCC-9006; family JAAUQQ01; genus JAAUQQ01. The sequence continues at coordinate 15,035 of CALLAT010000144.1, read as the reverse complement.
GCATTGGCGATCGCCCAGCGTCTGGGCATGAATCAGGACATCCTCGATGCCGCTCAAATCCTGGTTGCCCCCGGTGCCTCTGGGGAGGTCAACGAGGTCATTGCAGGTCTTGAAGCCCAGCGTCGGGAACAGGAAGAAAAAGCCGAGCAAGCCGCAGTACTGCTCGCTCGCGCTGAAAAGTTTTACAACGAAGTCTCTTACAAAGCAGCCCAGCTCAGAGTACGAGAGAATGATCTCAAATATGAGCAGGAAAAAGCTGTTCAGGCAGCGGTAACTGAAGCCAAAGGCGAAATTGCAGGCGTAATCCGCAAACTCCAGCGGGGGCCACAAATGGCCCAGCGCGCTCAGAAAGCGAGTGAAGCAGTGGATGCGATCGCCGCCGACCGGTTGCCCCAACAACCTACCAAAAAGCGAAAACCCAGCTACATCCCCAAAGTGGGTGAGCGGGTACGCCTCCTTAAGCTCGGCAACCAGGTAGCTGAGGTTTTGACCCTGCCCGATGGGGATGGCGTCATGCAGGTTCGCTTCGGCATCATGAAAACGACAGCCTCGTTACTAGATATCGAAGGTCTTAATGGCGAGAAAGCCGAACTTCCCCCCAAACCAGACAAAGCGGCTCGCGCAGAAGCCAAAAGACGAGCCGAAAAGAAAAAACCCGAGCCCGAAGCCCCAGTTATACGGACCTCCAAAAACACCTTAGATATTCGAGGCCAGCGAGTACCTGATGCAGAGATTGAGATCGACCGCTTCATCGCCGAAGCCCATGGCCCGGTCTGGATTATTCACGGCCATGGAACTGGTAGGCTTAAACGCGGGGTGCAAGATTTTCTCAAGCAACATCGTCAGGTCGAGCGCTTCGAAGCAGCGGAAAAAGCCGATGGTGGAAATGGTGTCACGATCGCTTTTCCGAAGTGATACCCAGTGATGCAAACTCAACTAGAGCAAACTCTTTCACAGATCGATGTGAATGTGCAGCGCTTTTCGTTGAGAAAAGAGTCACCTAGATAGCAAACTGTGCTGACCGACTGATCTGGCTTGCGTACATAGATGCGAGTTTGTCAAAAATTATACTCAATGCCTTCTTCCCCACTGACACAACCAATCGATATCGCGAAGGCAAGACGTTTGTGGAGCCAGCCTATGAAACCTTTCGAGCTTTCCTATAGCAATGGCTGCGAAGCCGCTGCCAAGTCCAAGTTTGATATTGCCGTTCAGCAATATGACGTCGCGATCGCGCTCAAGCCCGACTACCACGAAGCTTGGTACAACCGAGGCATCGCTCTGGTTGAGCTGGGTCGCCGAGAAGATGCCATTGCCAGTTATGACGCGGCCATCGCGATCAAGGCTGACAAGCATGAAGCTTGGTACAACCGAGGCATTGAGCTGGTGGCCTTGGGTCGCTATGGAGAAGCTATTTTGAGCTATGACCGAGCGATCGCAGCTAAGGCCAACAAGCACGAGGCTTGGTATAACCGAGCCTGCGCCCACGCCCTGAATGGCCAAGCTGAGGAAGCACTACGGGATTTGCAGCGCGCCCTGGAACTCAATGAGCGTGAATATCGCTCGCTCGCAAAGTCAGATGACGACTTTGGTGGTTTGCAAGCAGATGAACGCTTTCAATCGCTACTAGCTGGCTAAGCAACTACTGCTGAGTCTAAAGTGATTCATTAGTGCTTAATCCTAGAGAGTCTGGTTATCACTCCTATTTATTAAACCGTGAAGGGCCACTGTGCCGTACCTTCACGGTTTTCTTATGTATAGCCTTCAGTCACTCTTGCGTGCTCATCCAGCGCTGTAAACTGTGATGGCTGTCAGGAAATCATCGAGCTATGTCTCAGGCTCTGGAGTGGGTCATCATTGCAGCACACCTATCGGTTTATCTGGTTTGTGCGCTCAATATTTGGATTTTTAGCCACCACAGTGAGTTCTACAAGAGCGTGGTGAAGCTGCGATCGCTCCCCCTCATCTACTTCGGCTTTGCCTGCTTCTCCATTGGCTCCAGCTACGAAATTGCTGAACACATAGGCGATGACTGGATCTACGTTAGTCGCCTATCAGACCTGAATCTATTGTTCTATTCCTTTATTGGAGCAGGGCTTTGCCTAGTGGCACTGGGCCTGCGCAAATCGCGACTCACGGATCTTTTGCTGATTGCCAGCCTGGTGCTGATTCCATTGACCTACGGTGCAAATGGTGGCAAAGGCATTATGCAGGCCGTGCAGTTGATTCCAGCCATTATTTTTGTGGCTCATTGGTATGTGACCATGCGGGATTGGCGGGTGTTTTTGTATCCCATGTTGTCCAATGTAGTGGCATTAGGGTTTGGCATTGCGCTGATTGCAACGGGCAATCAGGTGTTTCATATTTTTGTGGGGTTTGTCTCAGCGATCGCCCTCGCAATTCTGGGCTACATCGCTTGGATTACCCCAACAAAGCACCTTAGCCCATCGGAATAGTAAGATTTGAACACCATCTCAACACCAATAAAAAAGTCTCGAAGGACGACAAAATGTAATCCTTCGAGACGATAGAGACATGGCTGACTCAAGCATTAAAACAGGAGCCTAGAAAACAATCTGAGAGGTGCCATCAGGTACGTTAGCAATCAAGATCTCCGAATCAATGTTGTTTTTATCAGCCATTGACCACAGCAATGCCTGACCTGCACCCACATGGCGCATCAACACATCAATCGTGCCATTGCCATCAAAGTCATTGGCTCCCTCAATCTGCCAGTTCACATCGGGCACCTCGCGACCAAACAGCGACTCACCAATGATATTGGGACCATCCATTTCCCACAGCAGATTTTGGCCTGCTGCCGCATGGCGCAACAAAATATCAGCTTTGCCATCACTGTTGAAATCGGCCATGGCTTCAATCTTCCAGTTGTTGTCGCCAAACCCTCGGCCGACTAGACCTTCGGACAGAATGTTGCCCTGCCCATCCATATACCAAGCCAGGATTTGATCGGCAGCTTGGTTACGCAACACAATATCTGCATTGCCATCGCCATTCATATCACCCGTGCCTGCAATGCTCCAGTCAGCATCGGGCACTTCGCGACCAATCAGCGCTTCAGTACGAATGCTCTGACCACCGGGGTTCATGTACCAAACGAGGTTTTGACCCACAGTGGCATGGCGTAGCAGCACATCCTTTTGACCATCACCATCCATGTCACCGACGGTTTGCAAGGCCCAGTTGGGGTCTATTATGGTTCGGTCAATGGAGCTCAGGCTCGCAGTTGCATTTGCCGCATCAATAGACAGAGCAGAAACCACACCCGTCTCTGTATTCCAAGCAATTGAAGCGGGGTCAGAGCCTTCGATTACGTTGGTGACGTTGAGGGTCAGGGATGCATCCGTGGTTAGCGGACTATTACCTGTGGGATCTTCACTGGCCGTAATGGTGAGGTTGTAGCGATTGGTACCACCCTCAAAGTTCAGCTCAGCATTGGGGACCAGGCTAACTTCACCAGCGCTATTGATGCTAAATAGCCCGGCGTCATTACCGGCGGAAATGGATAGCAGCGGTGCAGGGCTATCCACATCCGCAGCGGCAAAGGTGGCCAGTACTGTGTCAGGGGTGGCATCTTCGGCCACATCAATGCTGCTGGGGCCGCTTAGGGTCGGTGCATCGTTGATGCCGGAAACGGCGGTTGTGGCTTGACTCGTCACCATTTCGGCAGTGCCCTGGCCATCGGTGTAGCTGACCACAACACGCAAGGTATCGCCCACTTCGTTGTCGTCGGGGGTGAAGTTGTCGCTAGTTGCATTTGCAATATTGACGAAGTCACCTTCACCTCCTTCGCCTCCTTCTTGCGCTTGCCATTGATAGCTGAACTGACCCAGGCCATCGGCATCACCAATAGCAGTGGTATCGACGGTGATGGCCTGCTCTTCCGTGACACTGCTGGGTAGGGTCGGAAGGCCAGTGGGCAAGTCATTCTCGTTGCCAACATTCAGGGTGAATTCCTGGAATGCAGTTGCATCTGCAGTATCTGTTGCGGTTACACGAACGACAACAGCCCCCACGTCGCCGTCGGCTGGAGTGCCGCTGAAGGCGCGGCTATTCGCATCGAAACTGAGCCAGAAGCCTTGGGGGAAGTCGCTGAGCATGGGCTCGGTTGCAGTACCGCTATTGATTTGAGCGGTGAAGCTGAGGCTATCGCCGGGGTCAATGTCTTCGAAGGCTGTTTCGGCGACAGTGAAGTTGAAGGCAGCGTCTTCAGTGGCAGCTTGGTCTTCGATGTTGGTGCCGACGCGGGGCAGGTCGTTGGTGTTGGCGATGCTGAGGGTGAAGACCTGAGTTGCGGTGAGGCTACCACTGTCGGTGGCAGTTACTGCGAGGGTGATGTCGCCCACGTCGGCGTTTTCTGGGGTGCCCGTAAAGGTGGTGCCGTCGAAGCTGAGCCAGTAGTCTTGGGGGAAGGGGATACCTTCACCGCCTTCATCTAGTTGTGCGCTGTAAGTGAGAGATGCATCATCTAAATCGCCGAAGGCGTTGGTGGGAATTGCAAAGCTGAAGGCAAATTCTTCCTGGGCGTTTTGCGTGGCGATCGCCTGGTCTACGACAGGTTCGTCGTTGACGTTCGCCACAGCGTCTGTGGTACTGCTCGTCACCATCTCGGCGGTGCCGTTGTCATCGGTGTAGCTGACGACGACTTGTAGTTGCTGGCCCACCTGGTCATCGCCGGGGGTGAAGCTCGCGTTGGTTGCATCCACAATATTCGTGAAAGCTGTGCCGTCGTTGCTGGATTGCCATTGATAGCTGAAGCCGTTAGCGGGAATTCCATCGGCATCGGTGAGGCCAGTGGTGTCTGCGGTAATGGCGCTGTCTTCGGTGGCGGAGGTGGGCAGGGTGATGCCGCCAGCGGGTTCGTCGTTGACGTTCGCCACAGCGTCTGTGGTACTGCTCGTCACCATCTCAGCGGTGCCGTTGTCATCGGTGTAGCTGACGACGACTTGTAGTTGCTGGCCCACCTGGTCATCGCCGGGGGTGAAGCTCGCGTTGGTTGCATCCGCAATATTCGTGAAAGCGTTGCCATCACCCTGTTGCCACTGGTAGCTGAAGCCGTTGGTGGGGATGCCATCGGCATCGTCGAGGGTATTGGCAGCGGTGAGTGCGCTGTCTTCAGTCGCTGTTCCTGCAATCGTGACGCTACCGGTAGGGATAGCATTCTCTTTTAGGACCCACAGCTCCTTCCCGCTGCTGCCGTCATTGGCTTGGAAGAAGAGCTGGTCCCCCAATACCGTCAAACCAAAGGGATAAGCGCTGCCGGAGCCGGGCCTGATGTCCTTAACAAGGGTGGTACCCGCTTCGGTGCCGTCGCTGACCCACAGCTCAGTCCCGCTGCTGCCGTCATTGGCGCGGAAGAAGAGCTGGTCCCCCAATACCGTCAACTCGCCGAGCAAAGCGCTACCGGAGCCAGAATTGATGTCCTTAACAAGGGTGGTACCCGCTTCGGTGCCGTCGCTGATCCACAACTCAGTCCCGCTGCTGCCGTCATTGGCTTGGAAGAAGAGCTGGTCCCCCAATACCGTCAACTCGCCGAGAAAAGCGCTGCCGAAGCCGGAATTGATGTCCTTAACAAGGGTCGTACCCGCTTCGGTGCCGTCGCTGACCCACAGCTCAGTCCCGCTGCTGCCGTCATTGGCGCGGAAGAAGAGCTGGTCCCCCAATACCGTCAATTCGTCGGGAGAAGCGCTGCCGGAGCCGGAATTGATGTCCTTAACGCGGGTCGTACCCGCTTCGGTGCCGTCGCTGACCCACAGCTCAGGCCCGCTGCTGCCGTCATTGGCGCGGAAGAAGAGCTGGTCCCCCAATACCGTCAAACCGAAGGGAGAAGCGCTGTCGGTGCCGGAGTAGATGTCCTTAACGCGGGTGGTACCCGCTTCGGTGCCGTCGCTGACCCACAGCTCAAACCCGCTGCTGCCGTCAGAGGCTTGGAAGAAGAGCTGGTCCCCCAATACCGTCAACTCGCTGGGAAAAGCGCTGCCGGCGCCGGAGTAGATGTCCTTAACGCGGGTGGTACCCGCTTCGGTGCCGTCGCTGACCCACAGCTCAATCCCGCTGCTGCCGTCATTGGCGCGGAAGAAGAGCTGGTCCCCCAATACCGTCAGATTTTCGGGAGAAGCGCTACCGGGGCCGGAATTGATGTCCTTAACCAATTCCACATCAAAATTATTAGGATTCAAAGCTGATGAGTATGCCGCAAGTGTTTTTCCCAAAAAAGCAGTTTTTGCTTCTATGAAGCCTCTCCGCACCGTCAGTTCCCAATTGCCTTGATGCTTCGCATGGCCTGTCACATCTTTTGAGGCTGCAATATTGGCCTCGGTATAGCCTTGCAGCTTATCTAAAAACTCAGTACCGGCATCACCGACCGCAACATTGCAGCCGTAAAGCAACAGCTCGGGCCTCTCATTTCCACCGTCCGCAAACCAAGACCGCAGTGCTGTCTCATGCTGGGTCAAAGTGCTCAGGCTCAGCTCACCTTCGCCCAGGTACAGGCAACCCGGTGCACCATGGGACACCAAATGCACAGCTTTGAGATCATTGCGCCCGGCCAGCACCGCCGTCATCTGTGCCAACGCATCCGCATCCAGCAGATGCACCTCCACGCCAGGCTTCACACCCTGAGCTAAAAACTGATAATCTTCAACACCGCGATCAATAAAAATAACCTCTCGTAAGGGCGTGACAGATCCAGCAGGTTGAAAACTAGGCACTAAAGGTTGCTCTTGGGAAAACATGGCAAATCAAGCGTTGACGTGACAACGGGAATTGGGAGATGACCAAGACGTGGCATTTCCGCCTATTGGTGTATCCGCTGATTGCCGTATAGTTCCCTCATTTCTGCCACGATCTTCATCATTTCCCAAATGGAGAAAGTCGCATCTTTGATCTATATTTTTGATCATCCTATTGTTTGAGAAAGCAGAGCCAAAACGACTGGTTTATCGGAGTCAAAACCAGCAATCAGCTTAAGCATTCGTTTCCTTCAACTCCGCTCAGGGAAAGATCCTAGCTTGAAATACTTTATTCTTTGGGAATCCCTCATAAGGCTCAATTATTCTGCTGCCAAGCCTCAAATAGCTTGCATTCAAAATCAGCATAGATAGCTTGCCAGTCATAACGTTCTTCAACCAAGCTTCGACCGTTGGTGCGCAGGTTTTTCCAGAGAATGCGATCGCGATCCACTGCCAAAACAGCCTGAGCAATCTGTTCGGGTTCATCACGAATCAGCAGATGCTCACCATCCACTCCATCTAACCCCTCGCAGCCCAAAGATGTAGAGACAACTGGAAGTCCCATGGCCATGGCATGGAGAATTTTGATGCGGGTACCGCTGCCAACTCGCAAAGGAACAACAGAGAGATGACAATCTTTAGCCACATCTTCCATCACCTCTGGACTCGCCATCACTTCAATCCGAGGGTCTTTCGCTAACGCTAGCACCGTCTCCGGTGGATCGGCTCCAGCAATGCAAAATTGCATGTCCGGTTCTTCTTTCCAAATCAATGGCATCACTTCATTAACGAAGTAAGTTGCACCATCAATATTGGGGAAATAAGTCAACGTGCCAAAAAAGAAAATCTTGCGCGATTCCCAGTTATTGAGCAGCGGCGTTGCCTCAGTATCAATGCCGTTGTTGACCACCCAAGTTTCGCTAGAGGGGCAGCGACTGAGCAGCTCCGCTCGGTCATTGACGCTGACCACCGTGCGTAGATCAAATAGAGGCCATTGTTGATCTTCGTAAGCCGCCAGCTTCAGGGCTTCACTGTCCGCATTGGCAAAATCATCCACCGCCGAGGCTTCCTTGGCGAGCTTATCCACTGCAATCTTGCTTTGATTCAATGCCGCAAAGCGTTTCAGTAAGTCCGATTCAATGTTGTGCTCACCGACCACGGTATAGGCATTGGGAAATAGGTGGCGGTACTGGGCCATGTAGATGAAGTCGAAGCAGACAATATCGAAGTTGATGGATTTAAGTTGCTTCAGCATCTTCGTTAGGCGTCGACTGCTGTATTTACGAATCAGCTTTGGCTGCTCGATGGAAGCTAACTCGTTATCTCCCATCAGCGCCACAAGGGGCAGCTCGCAATATTGCTCCATCGCCTCAACGATTTCGTAGCCCTGGGTGTCGAAAATGATCGAAGCAACGACAAGACGGTGCTGCTTGCCTAGGCCCCTGGCCTCTTGGAACATCCGAGTAATGGCCCCCAGCTTTGGTGGGTAGGTGGGGTAAGGCGTGACTAGCAGAATATCCAGAGGACGTTCGGCTGTTTTGTCGTCCTGACTGCGAGCTTGGCAATAGTCCAGGATTTTCTGATCTTGATGCTTAAGATGCTGGGCATAGGCCGCCGCATTGCCGAACATTTCTGCATCGCTGGGGACGCTCGTTTGAGCGGCTTTGAAGCAGGAAATGGCCTCGTCAAACCCATCCACATCCAGCAGGGCTAAGCCCAAGTAATAATTAGCCCAAGGAAAACCTGGGTTGAGTTCTAGAGAACGCCGCAAAGCAGAAATTGCGGCTTCTGCACGTCCCATTTTAAACAGCGCTTCGCCATAGTTGTAGTGGAACCAGCAAACGCTGTCATCTATTTTAAGTGCGGTTTCTAGGGCCTCCACTGCTGCTTGATAATGCTCTTGGCCCACATGCACCCGGCTTTTCATATGGTGAGACCAAGGGCTATCTGGCGCCAGGGCGATCGCCGTTTCACAATACCCCAACGCTTCGGTCCAGCGCTTTTGAGCAATAAAGCATTCCCCCAAGGCTTGGTGGGTCGAAGCATCCTCAGGCGCCAGGGCAATGGCCCGCTTGCAAGCCGCTTCAGCTTTATCCCAACTCTCTTTCCAGGTGAAGGCACGGCCTTGATCCCGCTTTACCCAGCTGGAGCGGGGCAACACTAGCGACAGGGTCGTAAAGACTCCCACAGCCACATCCCAGCGGCGATCGCCAAACACACGAGCCGCTTCAAAGGCATTACCAAACAGGCGCTGAGACAGGGACATGGAAAGAAGAATTGAAGTAAACGATGAGAAATAACCAGCTGAAAGCCTTAGCCGATTCGTTCGATCAAACTCAATCTGATTTAACCTCAGCAGAATCTACTGACTTAGCCATGGCAAGAGACGTAGGTGAAGTAGCTGAATCGCCCGCAGCAGATGCGGAATTGGCTGCCAAAGTTTTCGGTTGACTACGGCCCAGCTGCTTCACCTGCTGATAGGCCAGCCAAAGCTTCCAAGGGCCCACCCAAAAACCAATCCACTCGGTGTAAGCCAGATGTACGGGGTAGTCCAAACGGCCCGAAGCCGACATTAATAACCGCTTGGAATAGTACAACGGTAAGTTCACGAGCAACTCCCGAATGGAGCGCTTATCACCATCTTTGATCAGCGTTGTCAGGTGATAAGCAGAGGCACTTTTGCTGTAGGCGTAAATTTGCTGGGTTAGCGCAGCCTGGGTTTGGCGATGCTCATGCCAACCATAGGCCGCAGGCCAATACACCAACGTATGCCCCGCCCGCAAAGCTCGATAGAGTAAGTAGGGATCCTCTGCCCCTCCCACAGGATTGCCTGCGCCGAGGGTTTCCTCCAATAAGCCAGCCTCAGAAGGGAGAAACAGTTCAGCTCGATAGGCCGCATTGGCGGTTACCCCAAACTCCCACGCTCGCACGGCTTGCTCCGATTGCTTAAACCACTCTCCATCCACTTCGAAGCTTTCATCCCCCTGACCCAAGCCACAGTAAGTTTCAAATAAGCGCTCGGTTTCCAACTCAAGACTAAGGGGCAGCAGATTCCCGGTAACAACCCAAACCTCTGGACGTTCAAAGGGCGTAAGCAAATGATTGAGCCAACCTGGAGGCACAACGACATCATCATCCAGGGTGACAATAAAGCGGCCTTGACTATGCAGAATGCCCAGGTTGCGGGCATAGGAAGAGCCTGGTCGGGGTTCTTTGAGCGCAACGACTTGGGGAAATTGAGCCAGAACGACTTCAGAGCGACCTGAATCGGGTCGATTATCTACGACGATGATTTCAAGGCGATAATCCGTTTCTTGGGCAGATAGGTGTTCCAGACAGCGCTGTAAAGATTCGGGGCGATCGCAAGTGGGAACGACGATCGAGACTTCAATGGGCTCAGATATCTCCATGGAAGCTTTTCCCTCAGACTGCAGCAGAACTGACATCGCGATTCAAAACCTTTAAGGATGGAGGGAGAGAGCTCTTAGACAACGTCAATCCGCATCGGGAGGACGAGCCTGAGCCAGAATATCAAACTCAATCGAGGCAACTTAGTGCTAGTGAGGTTTCACTATGTAAAATATTATGCAGGGGATTTGTCCTCTTTGGCTTTTCAACCTTTAGACCTTTAAAGTGGGGCACCATTTTGCTGTCTAGACATTGACTTGCTGATTTCTCGAATCTCGTCCAGCTCATAGATTTCAGCCTAGAATCAGCCTCAAGGTTTCCCTAGAGAGTAGCAATTACCTTAGATATGACCTCATCCCTCTCTTTCTCGGTTGTCATTCCAACCTACAACCGACCTCAGAAACTCTCAACTTGCCTGAAATTCTTGGCGGCTTTGGACTACCCGCGAGAACAATTTGAAGTCATCGTCGTGGATGACGGTGGAGAGACGCCTCTGAATGAAGTCGTAGCAGCCTATGAAACGGATCTTGCTGTCACATTGATTCGCCAGCAGAATGGGGGACCTGGAGCAGCGCGAAACCGAGGCGTAGAAGCTGCAACAGGCGAATATTTGGCCTTTACCGACGATGACTGCATGCCTCATGCAGACTGGCTTAGCAAGTTTTCGGCCCATCTGGAGCCTGCTCCAGATGCCTTAGTGGGTGGCCATGTGCTCAATGCATTGACGGAGAATCTTTATTCCTCAGCTTCTCAGCAGCTAATCGATTATCTCTATGATTACTATCACAATGGTGATCAAGGCATTAGCTTTTTCACCTCCAACAACTTCGCCATGTCAAAGGTGAAATTCCTCGAGGTCGGTGGGTTTGATCCGAGCCTTAGAGTGGCTTCGGAGGATCGGGAATTGTGCGATCGCTGGCTCCAAAAGGGCAACCCCATGATCTACGCCCCGGAGGTGCAAATCTCCCATGCCCATGATCTAACCTTGCAGAGCTTTTGGAAGCAGCATTTCAGCTATGGCCGAGGTGCGTACCGCTTTCACCAGGCTAGAGCGCTAAGAGATGCCGCCCCCATGAAAGTAGAGCCGCTCTCGTTTTACACGAACCTTCTGACTTATCCACTCAACCAAGCCGGCAAACACCATTCCGGAGTGCTCCTGTCAGGACTCTTTTTTCTATCTCAGTTTGCAATGACCATGGGCTTCTTTCGAGAGCGTTTGTCCATGCCTGAGTAAGTCGGTCGTTACTTCCCGACCTGTAGAGTGCAATAGTCACTCAATTCGACCTAATCACCCAGCAGAGGCTCGGGAATCCATCGGTGAATCCAAAACATCAGGCAAATAACATTTCCCAGCTAGCAAGCCCGGCAGCTGCGTCCCAAAGCCACTTCAAATCGCTATTACCTACAATTTTGTTCGGCTGTTTTTGCCTGATTGGCTTACTCAACCACGAGATGTGGCGCGATGAGTTGCGAGCTTGGGTGCTCGTGCAACAAAGCAGCTCTCTAGTCGATCTGTTTCAGCAAATTAACAACGAGGGCCATCCAGCCCTTTGGTATTTCTGTCTCTATGGATTAAATCGACTGACGACCCACCCCTTAGCCATGCAGCTATTTCATGGGGCGATCGCCACATCCATTATTTATGTCATCCACCGTTATTCTCCCTTCACGTTGCTCCAGCGGTGGCTGCTGACCTTTAGTTATTTTTTCTTTTACGAATACGCCATTGTCAGCCGGGGCTATAGTCTCGGAGTGCTCTGCCTGCTGGGCTTTTGCAGCCTGTTTTCCACCCCCCAGCGCAGTGGAAAACCTCGCAATACGCCCTTGCTGGCAGGTAGCTTAGCCCTCCTGGCCAATACCACCGCCTATGGCTTACTCCTGAGCTTGAGCTTAGCCCTGGTGATGCTCTGGGGCTGGTGGCAGCAGCGAGAGCAAAATTCTCCCCTGCGGCAGCTTCGTCATGGCCTGGGGGCATTGGTCATTCTGGGCGGAGGCTGGGCCATCGCCAGCTTCCAGGTAACCCGCGCCATGGTGGCCGAAGCCGGACGCAGCTTAGAACAGACCACAGTGACTGTAGCGGCTGCCCCCCCTGTGCAAGTCCTGCCTGAAGCGGACAGTGTCGAATCAGCCAAGCGGTTAATTTATAGCCTGACGCAAATCTGGAAAGCCTATGTGCCCATTCCGTTGCTCTGGCAGCAGCATTTTTGGAACACCAACTTTATTGCCAACTCACCGCGCTTAGATATTAGCGATAGCTTGCCCCTGGATTTAATGCTGAGTGCCTTGCTGTCCTTGGTGATGGCCTTGCTGGCAGTGAAGGCTTTGTGGCGATCGCGCCTAGCGGTTTTGATCTATTGCTTTGGCACCACGACATTGCTGCTGTTTAGCTATCGCTTTGCTTGGTGGACTTCCCTGCGCCACCATGGCCATCTATTTGTCTTCTTAATCGCCTGCTTTTGGTTGCTGCCCAGCTTAGTTCCCACTCAGCGATTGGCAGCGATGGCGACGGTGCTGAAGCGGTCTTATTTTCTAACGACGTTACTAGTGATTCAAGTCTTTGCCGGGATTTACCTCTATGCCAGTGACTTAGCCCTGCCGTTCTCGGCGGGCAAGGCCACAGCGGCCTATTTGCAAGCAGAGCAGCTTGATAGAGGGGCGATCGCAGGCTATGGCCAGCATCAAGCTTCCAGCGTTTCCATCTATCTCAACCGCCCCTTCTACTACCCAGAGATCGATAAGTTGGGATTCTCTTGGGACACTGAAACACCTCGGGAAAGTGACGAAGACAATCTCGTAGCTAATCTTCAAGCCTGGGCTACTCAATCAGACCAGGACGTGATTCTAGTCTGGAACAGCCCCTTCGAGAAACAGATTCCCGGCTATACAATCACAGCATTAGACAGCTTTAAATCTGTCTTGATTAGAGACGAATCGTTTTATCTCTACCGTCTCTCCCCTCAATAGCAACCCAGCAATAGCGGCGGGTTTCAACCTTCACGCGTCGCGACTCAAATAAGGACGGATCATGCGATAGCTATCGTAGATTTCTTCCATGCGCATCGTTTCTGCGACGCTGCGATTCGGCTTATCCTGTAGCTCTTTGTAGCGCTCCAACATGCGGAAGTTCTGATAGTCCTGCAAGGTGTCTTGGAGGAAGTCGAAGGTGGAGCGGTCTGCATTATCATTGTCAGCCCGAATTTGCGTCAGCAGGGTCGCAAGCTTTTGGTTACGCAGGTACTCCGTGCTAGCGGACTGGCCCGGCACCACCGCAAACGTGGCATAGGTGATATCGGCTTGGCGATCCTCAGTGGTCCAGAGCACGCCGCTGTCATCCATCTTGAAGGCATTGCCGTACTGAGGCTCAGGAAAGACAACGTAAACACCGGCTTGAAGCGGAGCTCGACCTCGGGTGATTTGCTCAAAAGGGTAGAGGGAAAAGGGAACTCGAATGACCTCTTGATCTCGCTCCAGCTTGGAGAAGATTTTATTAATTGCGCTAATTACGCGGCTGAAGGGATAGGCATAGGGCGCTAGGACCGGGAAGGCAGACCCCGTGCGTTCAACCAGGCTCTGTAGGGCAGTGATGGCCGCCAAGCGCTCACCGTCATCGGTATCGACTTCGATAATGTTGATTTCCAACCAGAGTCGTTCTTTACCGGTGTACTCATCAACGATCAGGACATTGTTGGCGAAGAGATCAGAGATCATTTCTCCAGCAGGAATGTCTTTGCCATAGAAGTGGACGCGCTCCACTTGGGGGTTAGAACCGATCGCCGATTTGCTTGCAATCAGGATGTCATTGCCTCCCCGCAGAAAACCATCCAGGTCTTCCGCAATGCGACAACTCACCAGCGAGACTGTAAACGGCTCCACCGTCTCGATGGGGCGGGATTCATCGTAGAGGCGGTAGGGAGAAGTGAGATATTTGCGATCGGGCAGAGCGAGCCAAACTTTGCTCTTGAGGGGCGTGGGCATGGTGGGATCTGTTTGCCTGGCTGCCGTAGAAGAAATTGCTGAACCGCCCATGATTATTGACAGCACATTTCCAAATGACGAGGGTACTGACCCCCTTAGAAAAGGAGAGGGCTAGGCACAAGCCTTGTTTTTGGCCCAACATGACCACCGATTCAAGTCCCCAGTTGCAAGACAAAATCTAAAGAAAATACAAAGAAAACACTCAGAGATAGTGCTTGCGATTATCTATAATAAAAGATAGAAAAGCCTAGTTTGCCGTTTTCCTTTAGCTGGCAACATCTAGCAACCTTCATTCCCTGTTTCTCAGACAGTCCTAGTTTCAACAATCCGCATTAGTTTTGTCTTGAACTCTCTGGCTGATAAGTCTCGCCTGATCTCTAGGCCTTAAGTCATTTAGGAATGAAACATAATGGTTCCTCGCCAACGCCCCTTTTGCTCCCCAGGTCATTCGGTGCCGCCCCAAGCCTCCAGTCCTCGTAAGCGGTGGGTGCTATTTTTCACGGGCATCCCTGTCATTTTGGCTGTTCTGAATTTTCCAGAACTATTCGGGCAACTCCAAGAAAACGACGTTGTTTTAGAATCTAAAGCCCTGCAATGTGTGAATGCCCCTGAAACTTCCCTGGTAGATGGATGTGCACCGAGAGGATTTCAGCCTTAGCAAGCACCATCCACATCGCAGCGAACACAATGGGTGATTCCTGGTTCTAATCCAAACCTGAGTTCGACAAATTTAAGGCTGGCTTGGCTCTGCCGCCGTGAGCTAAAGTTCACGGCTCAAAGCTCAAGTCCGTTAAAACGGACTGAACAGCCCACCAGCGAGGGTTACAGCCCACTAAAGTGGGCTTGCGCTCTTGGGCTGGGAATTTATTCCTAGCTTGCTTCGCCAGTGCTTTTGCGAGC
>CALLAT010000143.1 GCA_938002085.1 uncultured Pseudanabaenaceae cyanobacterium | reverse complement strand
AGTGGGTTTGACCGTTTTGCTCAACCTGGTGGGGGCCAAGGACTTCGAAGGGGTCCTGGTGGTGGTTGCTAACTATGCGGTCGATCTGGTCGGGACTGATAGTTGCTACCATTTCTGGGCCTTGGCTCGATGGAATGATCTGATGAAATCGGACGCTGTTGATACTTTAGCAGCGGTGAGTCTAAAACCGTTATGCAGCTTAGAACAGGCGCTTTTGCAAGAATGTTTATTTTGAACCTTGGGGTGAATGGCTGGCTATCTCTCCTTGGGCTTGGTTTGTAAGGCTGACTCAGGAAGAGCTGGATGGGGCAATGCCCGGAAATATCCTTTGTTTTGCCAAGAATTTTCCCTCAAATCCTCTTTTGAAGGAGGCGCAGACTGAAAATCTGCGTCAGGATGAGGGGACAAGACGATTGAGGAGTTGAGTGATGAGTGATGTAGCCCAGGCTTGGATTGAGCGGCTGAATGAGGCGATCGCTCTCACCAAAGAAGTCCAGACCCACCCTGAAGCAAAAGCCAAGTTTGCGGCGCTTGAGGCTGACTTGAGCGGAGAGAATCCTGAAATGTTGGTTTTGCTCAAGCGTTTGTGGGATGAATGTATTTCAGCTCAGCGCGGCTCGGCATTTTGGAAAGAAATGAGCGATGCGGAGAAGGCGTTGGCCGATGGTGCCATGGCGGCCAGCATTCAAAGCAAGCAGAACTATATGCGGTTGGTTCAGGAGATGTAGGAGCTTCGTCTGATTCCGGAGTCGGCATGGGCAGCTATGGGGAAATACTGAACTGCTCTTGTAGAACTAAGTAGTTTTCTTGGGAAAATTACGATGGCTCTGGCTTCTGTTAGATCGTTTTGCTCTGTCTTGGGAGCAGCTTGCTTGGTTTCCCTTTCAGGCTGTAGCTCGACGGTTTACCAATTGTTCTCTGATGGCTCCCAGGTTGTGGAAGCGGTGCGGGAGGCGACAGCTTGTTCGCCTCAGCTGCTTTCCTTGAGGTTGGGGATTGCCGCTGACCCAGCGGGCGGACTGTTGGAGCAGGCCTATATGGAGGAGGTGATTGCTGAGCTGGAGCATCGGCTAGATTCTTTTGGCTTGAAAGGCTATGAGACGAGTCAGTGGGGCGAGGACTCGGTTGAGCTGTTTGTTGATGGCTCGGTTGATGCAGCATCGCTGGTACAAGCCTTAACTCAGGATGCCAAGTTGGAAATGCGCCCTCAGCGAATGGGGACGGAGGTAGATTTTCAAGCGGTTCGGCTTCAAATTGATGCGTTGCAAGCAGAGCTGGAGCAGTCTGAAGTAGCAGCAGTAGGTTCAGATAATGACCCTGCCGTCGCTGAGTTGCAGAAGCAATTGGCGCAGGCTCAGGCTGACATGTTGGCTCTATATGATCCTCCACAATTAGTGACTGAGGATGTTGATGAAGCCTATGCCTCGCTTGATGGGGCTTCTGGGGGGCAGTGGTCGGTCTCGATGGAGTTCACCACGGAAGCCGCCGAAAAGTTTGCAGAGCTGACGCGCAATTTGGCAGGTACGGGCCGTAGCTTAGGGCTCTTTGTTGATGGAGATCTGATTTCTGCTCCTGCGATTGATGTCTCCTTTGCCAAGGAAGGGATTACGGGGGGTAGCGCTGTGATTAGTGGAAACTTTACTGCGGGGGAGGCTCAGGCTTTGGCGGCGCAGTTTAGCGCGAGGCCTTTGCCGGTGTCGTTGGCGCTGCTGGAGCAGCAGCTCGTGAATAATCCAGATTGTTCTGAGTGAGTCTTAAGCGGTTGAACTGCTAGCAGTTGTTGGGGCGCGGAATAGCTGTTGGAGCCAGGTGGCAAGTTGCTCTGGCTGATAGATGGGCTGGACAAATTCTTGGCCTCGTCCGACGGTTTTGAGGTGGATATGATTTCCGTCCCGTTGCCAGCGCGCTGGGTTGCTGTGGTAGCTCAAACAGGGCTCGGTGCCCTGGGGCCAGAACCAGCTAGGCAGTTGCCAGAGGCTTCGTTTGGGGCTGCGCTGTTGGCCGGGGCGGGTGAGCTGGAGTTGTGGATGGAACTGGGAGAAGAGGCCGCCGCCAGGGATTTGCTGGGGTAGGCCAGGAATGTCTAGGAAATCTGTGGCAATGTAGATGGTGTCGGTTTTGGCGTAGGGCTGGTTTTGGGCATGGGGATGTTGATGCAACCATTTGGGTATGGCTGAGGGTTGGTGCATGTCGATGCGTTCCGCAATTTGCAGCCAGCCAAAGATGACATGAATATCTGGCGCATTTGTGACGTAGCGGTATTTGCGTTTGACTAGCTCGACTTGGCGGAACCAGCCGAAGAATAGGAAGAGGTCGCCGGGGCCGACGTCTTGGTTGCGGAGGTGGCGATCGGCGGCTCCGGCTTGGCCGAAGCTGGGTTTCCAGTCGGGGAGGCGATTGAGGCTGGTGGTGGCTAGGTCGGGGTCGAGATGGACTTTTGCGGTGGGTTTGGTTGTGGTGAGGTCGCGGAGGAGTTTTGCGGTGGGGAGATGGTCACCTTGGATATCGCGGTAGCGGAAGTTGTGTTTTCGTGGATTGGCTTCGGGGATGGGGAATGAGTAAAGGCTGCCGTCGGGGAGGATGGGACTGGGAAAGCCGCCAGTGCCGGAGTCGAAGCCTTTGCGGCTGAGGATGAGGTTCATTGGGGCATGCCTCAATGGAGGGAAGCGGCGTTGAGATGGCGACTATTCAGCATGCAAGCGAAGGGCTTTGGCAGCATGGGAATGAATTCCCAGTCTAAGAGCTCAAGCCTACTAAAGTAGGCTGCAATCCAAGAACCTGTAGGCTGTTGAGTCCGTTTTAACGGACTTGAGCTCTTGACTGGGAGCTTTAGCTCCCAGCTTCTGCGAATGCTTACAGCCCAGCAGTCAAACTCAGGTATAGAATTAGGCGAGAGAATTTTGTAGGGCCTGGTCTAGGTTCTTGATGTTGACGACGGGAATCGTTCTGGATGGCTGCTGCTAAAACGATTCTGATTTTGGAGTCTAACCCCTGGCAGGATCTGAGTCTCAATCAGGAGATTCGGGATTTGACGGGGGTAATTGAGCGGGCTCGTGACCGCGATGCCTTCAGGATTGAGCAGGGTTTGGCGGTGCGGACTGAGGATTTGCAGGAGCTGATGCTGAGGCATGAGCCGCAAATTGTGCATTTCTGCGGCCATGGTTCGGGTGAGGATGGTTTGGTGTTGCAGGATGCCGCGAAGCAGCCGGTGTCGGTGGCGACGGATGCGTTGTCGAATTTATTTGGCCTTTGTAAGGATCATGTGGATTGTGTGGTGCTGAATGCTTGCTATTCGGAGGTGCAGGCGGAGGCGATTGTAGAGCATGTGGATTATGCGATCGGCATGCAGCAGGCGATTCGGGATGATTCGGCGCAGCATTTTGCTCAAGGATTTTATCTGGCGTTGGGCTATGGCAAGTCCGTTGAGGTGGCCTATGAGTGGGGCTGTAATGCGATTCAGTTGATGCTGGCGAGTGAGGGGGATGGGCGGACGCGGGATTCTGCGATTCCTCAACGGCGGAAGATTTCGTGTAAGGCGGTTGTAGAGGGAGGTGTGCAGGAGCTGCCGGAGTATTTGAAGCCTAGGTTGTTTAAGCGGGCTGCTCTGGGTGTGGTGGAGGTTGCGGAGGTGGAGCAGCCTTCGGGGGCGGAGCTAGAGGAGCTGGAGCAGGCGCTGGAGCAGGAGGATGCACTGGAGCAGTATCGGGAGCGGGTGCGGGAGTTCTTAAAGGAGCGGGTGCTGAGTCCGTTTGCGCAGGCTCGGTTGCGGCAGTTCCGGCGGAAGCTGGGCTTGAGTGAGGCGGAGGCGGCGCAGATTTTGGCGACGGAGGAAGCTCTGTTGCAGCGGGCGCGGGAGGAGTATCGGGAGATTGTTGAGGCGCTGGTGGAGTCTGGGGCCTATCCGTTTGATGAGCAGACGCTGGGGGAGTTACGTCAGTTTCGAGAGCAGTTGCTGTTGACTGAGAGAGAGGTGAAGCGGAGTGAGAAACCCATCTTTGCAGCTGCTGAGAAAGCGGCTCAAGTTGAGTTGTCACAGAAGAAAGCTTTGCGAGAGCAGCGACGGCAGAGAGAAAATGACCTTCTCCAAAGATCAGCAAAGTTACGAGATAAAGTTCAGTCAACCTTCTCTATTAAAGCTGCGATAGATTCCATCGCCTGGCAAAACTTCGAGTTTGAGAGGGTGCGGGTAGATGCGAAGAGCAAGGTTGTGGAGCGGGAGCAGCGATCTGCGGAGTGTTTTGTGGAGCGGATTGGGGATGGGGTGGAGCTGGAGATGATGTCTATCCCCGGTGGGAAGTTTTCGATGGGGGCGGCGGATAGGGAGGCAGGAGCCTTAGACTGTGAGCGTCCGAGACATCGGGTGGTAGTGCCTGATTTTTGTTTGGGAAGGTTTGCGGTGACCCAGGCGCAGTATCGGACTGTGATGGGGGTAAATCCGGCGAAGTTTAGTGGGGAGAAGCACCCGGTGGAGCAGGTGAGCTGGACTGATGCTCAGGTGTTTTGTCAGAAGCTGAGCGAGAAGACGAAGCAGGCGTATCGGTTGCCGAGTGAGGCGGAGTGGGAATATGCCTGTCGAGCAGGGACGACTACGCCATTTTGTTTTGGTGAGGAACTGAATCCTGATTTGGCAAATTACGGTAATAGTTCTCGTTTTAAGCAGACGGTGAAGGTTGGACGTTTCCCTGCGAATGCTTTTGGGCTCTATGACATGCATGGGAATGTATGGGAATGGTGCGCGGACAGATGGCATAGCAACTATAGCGATGCGCCAAAGGATGGGAATGTCTGGATAACTGCTTTAATCAGTGAAGAATTGTATGCGCTACGCGGTGGGTCCTGGCTCAACACTCCTAGGACTTGCCGTTCCGCGTATCGTCTTAGGGGGTCGCCCTCGTACCGCGATTACAACGTCGGTTTTCGGGTGGCCTGTGTTGCCCCGAGGGCTGTTTGACTCTCTACCCTTCTTGTACTTTTATTCCCTACGCACGATTTTTTGAAGCTGTTTTGCCCTTCGCGCATAGCGCGATCAGTTTTGTTTCGTAGGCATTTGTTGAACATTGGATTGGCGTAGGGACATGGGCAGAAGTCTGAATCCCCTCGCATTACCTCTGGGTTTGGGGATGCCTCGACGTTGCCTTGGGCGGATATGGCACTGCCATGTCCCTACAGGGCCTTCTTGTTTTCTGCTGCCATCACCGCCGTCTTCTCAATCCGCTTCTGCCTTGTCTCCGATCGCTTCGCACTTTTAATCCACTGCAAAATCCCCCGCTTCGACGAAGGACTAAACGCCTCAAAATAATCCTTCGCTTGCCCATTCGCTGCCAACGCCGCCGCCAAGTCCTCCGGAATCACCAACGCCTCCACATCATCCAAAAACACCCAAGACCCATCCGCCTTGGCCCGCTCAATCTTTGCCCAGCCCGCCGCCGTCATCTGCCCAGCCGCCTCCATCTTCGCCACCCGCTCCTTGTTTAACTTCGACCAAGGACTCTTCGCCCGGCGCGGCGATAGCAGCAGCATCGTCCGATCGCCATCCAGCTTGCGCGGCACACTATCAATCCAGCCAAAACATAATGCCTCTTCCACCACCGCGTCATAGTTCAAATACCGCTTTCCAGTGTGCTTTTTGTAGGTCACTAACCAGATGCTGACGGTTTGCCCATGGTTTTCTTTGAGCCAGCCCCGCCACTGCCCCCGGCTCGTGACCTCAACCTGTTGATATTCATCCATTGCTTTTGTCATACTTGTAACTATGGCATCAGCCCTCAATTGTTGAAGTCACTGGCGATCGCCCACTCCTATCTGTGAATGCTAAAGACAGCGAGCCTGATTATCCGTCCTGCTCAGCTACTGGCGCATCACAGATCGACTTCATGGCTTTGGTTCAGATTTTACGAAACTTCCAGGGAGGAGAATTGCCTCACCCCAGGGTTCAATTTTGGAAAGCTAAGCGCTTCCTCACAAGAGTCATTTTCTTGCTGCTGGGCTTGTCTCTGGCAGGGCTAACGAGCTGCTCAGTCATAGGAGAGCAGCTCAATCTCTCACCCCAGGCTCCTTCGGCAGACGTGAAACGCTTGGCCCAAAGCACGACCATGACGCCCCTGGCCGAGCGACTGTTTTATCGCCAGGATCCTAAACTTGAACCGCCCCAACTGTTTTGGGAGCAGTGCAAAGTCCCCCACGGCAATATCGTGTTGGGCTGCTATATCGAAGAGCCCGGCGGCTGGCGCGGCAAGCAGAGCCGCATCGTCATTCAAAACGTGATTGATCCCCGCTTCTCCGGCACGATGGAAGTGACCGCCGCCCATGAAATGCTCCATGCCGCCTATGCTCGCCTATCGCCGGTCGAGCAGGAAGACCTTTATCAACAGCTCCATGTGGCTCGGGAGCGAGTGACCGATCAGCCATTGCTGAAGCTACTCCAGGACTACCAAGCCCAAAGCAAAGAGCGCTACGCCCATGAGCTGTACGCCCATTTGGGAACGGAACTGAAAGATTTGGGCAATCCCGCCCTGGAAGAGCATTACAAACAATTCTTTGGCGATCGCCAACAAATCGTCGCCTTCGCAGAACAGTCTGGCCAAGCCGTCGCCAAACTGGACAAGCAGGCCGACGTCCTGGAAGTTGAAATTGACAAGTTGGAACAGCAACTGATTAAGGCTAAACAGAGCCTGGAAAAGGCGGAAGGACGCCTCAATATTCTTTCTGCCAGCCTGGAAGAGCAGCAAAGCAAAGTCCAACAAACCCAAGCTTCAGTTCAATCGGCTTCCACCAAAACCAAAGCCCAGCATTTAGCTGCCAAGGTTAAGCGCGAACAGCTCGCCTTGAATCGCAAGATTGAAAACTACAATCGCCAAGTCAAGCAGCAAAAGAAAAGCATCGTCCGGTTCAACCTTTTGGTGGAAGACTATGGAAAAAAAGTTGAAACCTATAATCAACTAGCCTGGCGACGTTGGAAGACCATGGAAGGGCTATCTAGCCAGTCAATTACCTCTAGGCGTTAAACTTGCTTGAGCATGGTCGTTTCGCTCTGTTAGGGGAGGCCATCATTTAGAGGCGAGGGGAGCATTCCATGGGTCGATTTCCACAGAAACTGACAAAAAACTTCCCCTGGAAAACAAGCATCTGGATTGCAGCGGCCTCGGTCCCATTGTTGGTGATGCCGGGTCTCCAGATCATGGCGGATCAGGTTTATATTCTGCGTAATCCCCCCGCCCCTGAGGTGGAGCGTCTCGCCCAGGCCACTGCCATGACACCTCGGGCCAAGCGGATCTTTTACCGGCAACAACCAACTATTGAATCCCGTGATGTCTTCTTAGAGCAATGTGGTCCCAGTGGCTTAGAGGGAGGTGTGATTCTGGGCTGCTATATCAAAAAGATGATTGGCGATCGCCTCCTCAAGGGAAAAATCGTCATCAAGGACATCGACCAGCCCGAGCTCGCAGGCACCATGGAAGTCACGGCGGCCCATGAAATGCTCCATGCGGTCTATGCCCAATTGAGCGAGGACGAAAAAGATAAGTTGTTTGAGCAACTTAAGGTGGCCCGTAAACAAGTCACTGATAAGCGCCTCTTAAAGATTCTGGCGGACTATGAAGCCGAAGGAGAAGAGCGTTATCGTAATGAGCTTTATGCACACCTGGGAACGGAGCTAAAGGAGTTTGACGACCCCGAGTTAGCAGCGCACTTTCAACGCTACTTTCGCGATCGCCAGCCGATCATTGCATTGGTGGAAAAGTCCGCCCAGGTGGTCACTCAATTTGACGAAGCGGCAGCTGTTTTAGAAGCTGAGATTGAACGACTAGAAGCCAAGCTGGAGCAGTCTCGACAAGCCTTGGAAGCCAATGCAGACCGCCTGAGTCAGCTCAGCCGCGCTCTCGACCTAGAGAAAACAGAACTCCTGAGCACCCGGACTGCCGCCGAAGCCGCGCTCCAAGCCGGAGACTTTAGAGCCGACCAGCTCATCGATCAGTTTAAGCGAGGCCAGCTGGCCTTCAATCAGGAAGTAGAAGATTACAACCACGAGATTAAGCTCCATAAAGAGAATGTGGAACGCTTTGATCAAAGGGTTGCTGAATATCATCAGGAAGTAGATATCTACAATCAGCTCGCCCAAGATACCCGCAAGGTCTTGGAAGGTTTACAGGGAGTAGCCCCTGTCACCCAGGACGTGGTGTTGCCCTAGTCTTTGCTGCCTGGCAGGTTCATTGACCCTGCATTCCCTGATCCTGCATTCCCTAATGAATTTGCACCACGCTTTTGAGGTCAAGCCAGTTATGGCGACGGATCCCCCAGGGCAAGAGCACCAGCCCAGCAATGAAGAGAGCAATAATGCCGACGCTGGCTTCGGGACCTAGGTGAAATGCACCGCCGAGGTAAGTCAGTAAGAACGTTGAAGGAATCATGCCCAGCAGTGTGGCGCTGGCATAGATGGGCAACGAGAGTTTGGTGATGCCTGCACCGTAGCTGATGATGTCGAAGGAAAAGACTGGTACTAGTCGCATCAGAAAAATCAGCCCTCCCAGATAACGCTCGCCGCGATCTTTAGAGAAGGTAATGCTTTTGCCTGTCAGTGCTTTGAGCAAGCTTGGGCCAATGGCTTTGCCCAGGCTGTATGCAATCAACGCCCCGAGGAATCCACCCAGGATGGTGTAGACGCCAGCGGTGAAGGGTCCCCAGACGGCTCCTGCTGCGATCGCCAATCCTGCCCCGGGAATCTGACTCACCACCACCGAAATTACCAGCAGCAGTATGTATAGCAGTGGCCCCCAGGGCCCCACTTGGGTGACTGCCGTTTGTAAACCTTCTGCACTGAACAGATTGATCTCCCACTGTTGCTGAAGAATGAAAAGGGAGAGGGCGATCCCCAGGGTAATGGCCAGCGTGCTCAAGGTTTGCCAGTTCAGAAAAGACAGGCGAGGCTGCGGGGTGGCGCTGGAGAGAGGGCAAACCGTCATGGATTCAAGTGGCTCAGAGCTGAGGTTCGATTGCTCCGCTATCTTGGCCTGCGCCTCTGAGTTGAGCAGGAAAAGAAGCTGAGTGGTTCCTGAGAGTTTGGCCCGTTTGCACGATGAGAATTTGACCTGTTTGCACGATGGACCGACCCTGCATTGAAAAGTGCGACGTCCCTTACAAAACTTTGTTCACCAATCTCAAAAGAATTAGTAATCCGGGTTTGTGCGGTTGTTGATCTCAATAGTTGGGGTTTTTGGCCGATGCCAAGCACTTGATATGCCATCTCGCTATTTCCCACGCTGCACTTCCCTCAACTCCGATGAATAAACTGCTTCAGCGCCTCGGTTTTGCCACATTCCTGCCCCTCGTCCTGTTCTCTCAAGTGATGGCAGCACAGGTTTTGGCCGCTGTAGAACCCAGCCTGGAAACGACCGAAGCATCAGCTAGTGACTCCGAAGCCGGTGACGCCGCAACCAGTGACGCCGCAGCCATGGCCTGCGTTTTAGATGCCACCGCCAGTGCCCTTAGGGAAGGCGCATCCTTGGTTGAGCAATTTGGCCCATCTGCCCTAGCTGAGCTGCGGGCTGCATCCTGCCCCGAGAAGCTAGATATTGTCAGCCGAGAAATGCTGTTGGCTGCGCTGGCAAGGGTGGAGCAGGTGGAAGACTCCCAAACGCAATTCACCATGCTGATGGAGATCACCGGGATTTATCAAACCCTAGAACTGCCCCAAACCCTTCCCCTGCTGGACTACCTGTTTGAACGTAGCCAAGCCCTGGAGGAGCCTGAGGCTCGTTTGAATTTGATGGTGACGTTAGCACGACGCTACTCCAGCTTTCGTACTGAGGAAGGAATCCCCTTCCCCCGCGAGCAAGATGCTATGGCGGCGGCAGCGGAGCAAATTATTCAGCTGAACTTCAGCAGTGATGACGAGATTCTCCCAGAACAGGGCTCAGATATTTATGCGGTGGCCCATTGGTATAGCGAGCAGGACGACTTGGCAACAGCTCGCAAAATTGTTTCCCATATTGATAAGTCCTATGGGCTAGAGATGTTCCAGCAACAGCTCGAAGAAGCCTATGCCTATGCTTTGGAACAGGCCGGGGAACAGGCCAAAGCCGATCGCCATCGCCGCGAGAACCTGCCCCCCGAAAGCCTGGCCATCTACGCTGAAGCCAAGGCCCATGAGCGCATGGTCGTTCTAGCCGAAGCCTTGCCTGCAGCGGGAGAAGCGATTGATCAAGATAAGCTCAAGAGCCTCCAGAAAAACGTCGATAAACTGGACGTGCCCTGGGCGAAATACACCTATGGGCAAATGGTGGCGCGTCAGCTCATTCTTCAGGGTCAGTATGAGGCAGCCTTAGAAACCTTAAGCCAGGCTCCGGTGCCGGAACCGGCTGAACATGAAGCCTATTACTATGAGCCGACCGATGCGATGGAAGGCGGAGAAGAGGTTGATCCCACGACCTTGGAAATTGATCTGGGTTTTGAATCGGGTCGTTTAGTCCCCGCTATCTTGGCGACGGAAGTGGCTGCGGATGGCTATAGGGATGAGGCCTTAGCTTTTATTGATAGCTTGCCAGAAGATGACTCGACTCGGTTGCTGCAGCGAGCCATGCTGCTCAGTGGCATGTCGGTCTTCCAAGCGGTAGAGGCGAGTGATGCCGCTGTGGGGGATGCCTATTTAGAAGAGGCGATCGCCCTGGCCCAATACCTTCCAGAAGAACCTGTTAACGCCAGCCTCTGGTTTTTGATTAGCCTGGCCCAGCGCTGGCGCAGTGACGATGTTGCTGCAGAGCAATCCATGGAACGAGCGATCGCCATTGCCCCAGCTCTGGATTCGGTCAATGAAGAAATTCTGACCGAATTGGAAAAAGATCCTTGGATCATTGATGAGGAAGTGATTGCGGCTAGCGAGGAATACGGCAGCATTCGTGACTTCTATGAAGCGCTCCAAAAAGAAGATCTAGAGGCGGCTGAAGCAGCCCTGGCAGATACAGAGGATCTCTACTCCTTGGTCTCTATGAAAGGCACCCTTGCGGCAGCCTATAGCAAGACAGAACAGACTGAGAAAGCAGGGCAGTTGCTTGAGGAACTGCTGGAGCTGCGTACCTCTGAAGAGTTGCTAGAAAACTTTGAAGAAGATGAGGAATATCTGTACCAGCATTTGCTCTCTTCCTTTACTTCCAGCAATGGCCATATCACCGTGCTGCAAGCGGCGCTGGAGAGCCTAGAGGAGCTAGAGGCGGAGCAGCGAGACGAACTCTTGCGCAATGCGCTGGAGGTCTACAGCTACAGCCAGGGCTATGAAGAACTCTCTGTCACAGAATTCATGGCACGGCGGGATGTGGTGTTGTCTTTAGAAGAGGAGGGGTCTGCCCTGCGTAAGCAAATGCTGCGTTCCCTGGCAACGAGCTTGGCGAACCATGGTTATTGGAGCGAGGCGATCGCATTTCTCCCAGAGTTTGGCCTCAAGGACCAAGCCCATGGACTCATTGCGCTGACTGAGCTGTATGTCAGACAGGACGAGAAACCCGAAGAAAAGATGCAATTGCAACTGCAAGAGCAGATTCAAGGCTTTGCCATTCCTGCGGAAGAAGCCGCCGAAGCTGAAGCGGCAGAAGCTTCGATGGCTGAGCAAGCCGCTGAAGCCGCTGCCTATGCCGTTGAAGCCGCTGAGACTGCTGCTCAGGAATCTGAAGTGCCCGACTTGTAGGCATAGAAAGCCCAAGCGCTGTGGCGCGATCGCCCAATAGTGCTTGGGCTGGGCTTGTGATGTGAGTAATTCAAAAGACGTTTGTCATCCATAACAATGAAAAAGCTGCTGTGCCTCCTGGGATTAACGGTTGCATTTCCTTTGGCGATCGCGCCCGAGGCTAGGGCTTGCTCTACTCCCGTCGTTATTGCTCAAGCCTTACCTGAGGCTGAACTGAGCTTGGCTGAAGCCTTCGCGCCTCCCCAGGAGTTGCCAGTCCCCACCCAGCCTTGCCATCGCCAAATGGATGAAGTCAGCCGCGAACTGGTCTTGGCTGCCCTGCGCCAGGCGGACCAAATTCAAGATCCAGCAGAGAAAACTGAAGCGATCTTGGATCTGTATTGGACCTACAAGCATTTTGAACTGCCCGCGACTTGGCAGCTTTTAGAAGCTGCGGAGCAACAGGCTCAGCAAGTTGAGGCAGCACCGCAACGGTTGGGCCTGCTGATTGATATCGCTGGAGCCTATCGCTGCCGGGATGAGGATGATGAAGCGATGGCCCTCAAGCAAGCCGCGGTGATGGAGGAGTCGTGGCGTCTTCTTCAGGTGGAAACGACGGCTGATTTGGTTCCTAGCGAAGATTTGCATGAACTCCTCTACTGGTATCAGCAACAGGGCGATCTCGCGAAAGTTGATTGGCTGCAAGAGCGAGTGCAGAAGATGCAGCGGGAGCAGCTGATGGCCGATGGTCTATCAGAGGCGGAAGCAACAGCACTGATCGAGGGGCACGCAGGAGCGGAGTCGATCACCCGTGATAGCTCGCTGATGCAGTTGCAAAGTCAAATTGAGGAACTGAGAGTGGCCATTGACCGAGAGGGCCCACAGACACTGGATAGTGACACGATTGACAGCCTTCGCCAATTGCTCAGCCAGGTCTCAGAACCGATCATGCAATTCTCCATGTCAGTTGAGTTGGCTCAGCTCTTGATTCAGGCCCAGCAGTTTGATCTGGCTCGGGACGTAACCTATGACATCTCTCTCCCCCAGGACTACACAACGTTTTTGCCTGCCATGGGGATTGAATTGGATGAAAGTGCCATCAAAGCCGGGCTGGTTATGGTCGGGACTGCCATCCCCCATGTGAGCGGTGATATGGCGATGGCCTTTTTTGATTCTTTTCCGACCAGTGACCCCAATGGTCCTGGGCTTCAGGCGGCAGCTAGAGTTTGGGCAGCGCAGGAAGCGTGGCATGCAGAGAATAAGGATGCTGCTCAAAATTTAGTTGACAAAGCAACTATTCAAGCGCGTCGCTTAGAAAATCGCAATCATCAGGCTCAGGTTTTGATGCTGGCAGGGGCAATGCAGGCTGAGTTTGGTCAAGAAGAAGAAGCAAAAGCTCTGATTGAAGAAGCCACTGCGATCGCCCCAAGCCTGCGCACCCTGGCTGAACAGTTCATGATGATTCCCAGTGAGGAAGCTCCAGATCCTGGACCCCAGGCTATTGAAGCCTATGGCTCAGAGGAAGAGGATGAATATTACTCTCTCTATGAGGATTTCTCTGAGGCGATCGAGACTAAAGACCTAGCGCGAGCTGAGGCCTTAGCGCAGCAATTCGATGCAGACTGGGAACAGGCAAGTCTCTTGGTTGAACTTGCTGGGTTGCAAAGTCAACGGCAACAGCCTGAGAAGGCTCTCCGCAGCTTAGAGACCGCTGTGGAAAATATAGAAGCTGCAGATTTAGGTTTTGAAGGGACGGTCGACACGATGGTCTATGGCATCATTGCTCCCTTTGTCTATTCGGGGGGGAGCATTACGCTCTTGCACGAAATCCTAGACATCTTGCCTGGAGAGCCGGTGGAGCTTGAAGCCATTAGGCTGAAAGCGTTAGAAACCTGGTACGTGGATTGGAACCAGCCTAATGCGACTCGTGAAGTTCAAGTCCTGATGGAGCATGTTGATCGTTTGTCCGATGCTTCAGCCCGGACTCAACTGTGGAACCGTCACTTAAGGCTCTTCGCCAAGGCCGGAGCTTGGAATGAGGCGATCGCCCATATTGCGCAACTCCCTTCCGAGCTGAGCCAGGTGCAACAGTTGAACGACTTAGCTGAGACCTACAGCAACCAAGGGAAGCAACTGGATGCTGCCTCACTAATGAAACTTCAAGCGGCTGCTCAATCGCTATAGGGCAAAGAGCAGCCTCTAGGGGAACGGCATTAATCGAGGTAATAACGCTGTTCCAGCCAGGCCCGGACATCAGTTTCCGTGGTGAAGATATGGGTCTGATTGTTCATCGGGTCATTAACCCGCCACTGCAACCCTTCATCCGTCATTACGCTAGAAACCTTGGGCTCTTGACCTTGGGTCAACGCTGCCACTGCCTTTGCTCCCCAATTGCGTAGCAGCTGGCTCCAGCTGGGGCGGTGGCTTTTTTGCCAGGAGCGTTCGAGCTGTTGCCGGGTTAGACCATGCTGCACATTGTTAATGTTCATGCGGTTGCTCTCCTAGAGCCTTCGATGTCCTTACTCTAGGCAGGTAGGGGGCGAAGAACCACTGACTCCATCAATGGCAACTATGCATGGGATGAATACAGCTCACAGTGAAGGATTTTAGGGCGTTTGGTGCTAGTGAGCTTTGCTAGAACTTAGAGAAAAGGGCGATCGCCATAAACATGACGGTCGCCCTTTTTGGTTTCCCCGAGAGGAATTCCCTAATAGGGATCGCGAGCGCTGAAGTTGCTCCGCACATTCTCAAACCGACGCACGAGGTAAGCCACACCAAAGTCACCCTTGGGATGATTTTCTAGATCATCGGTTAAGACAAAAATCTTCTCAGCCAGCTCTGGGCCTAGCTTTTCGATGATAGCTGCCCGTTCCTTATCAATCATTTCCTGCTTGCGGACCCTGGCCTGCCAATCCTGGGAAAACAGCTTATTAATGGCAATGTGGAAACCCAGTTTCTCCAGCACATTCCACTCACCATGGTCACACCAGATGCCTTCACAGGCTGGGCAACGCTCCACATAAAAAGCGGGCCGCCAGTTCACCCGAGCACGGGAGAGGTAAGCCCCACATTCAGGACAAAGCGAGGCCTTCGTGTCATAGGGAGATTGAATAAACTCCACATTGAAGCTATCTGACAGCTTGGCCGGGTCCAGCTCCGTTTGGGGCTGCTTTTTTTGCCATACCTTATAGTCCGCTGCGGGAAGCCAAGTCCCCTTGCAGTCAGAACAATGCTTACTGCTAAGCCCCTCAGTAAGGCAGGTATCCGTCAATATGGTTTTGCGATCCTTTGGACAGAACACGGCAGTGAGCAATTAAAGGAACAAGGAGAACAGAGCGAGCTCGCAATTGGGTACGGAATTCCCAAGCAGCGCCCTAATTGATAGTTGCAGATGATGGTCCAGAATCATCAGTCCTGTCGAAATTGAGAGCAATCTCTCACCAGGGGAAATTCCCATTAGATAACGACTGGAGCGGTATTTCGCCGGAACAAGAACGTTTAGAAAAAGACCAAGCCTTGGTCCCAAACCCTTTCACACCTTAGAAGGATTAGGGAGGACAAAGGGTGATAGATCTCACGAAAATGCAGCGTTGATAAGAATTACTGATAGCTCAGGACACTTTTGCAAATCCTTGTAGTTCACTCCAGCTCACGGTGGAGCGGGCTAGAGCTCGGTTCACCAGCCTTGGATTCATCTGCCAACTTGAGAACTGCATCACAGTAGCCCCGGAGGTTTGTGAGGCGATCGCCAATATCTTTCCGCCGCTGCTCTAAGGTTTTTGCTTGCTTAGCAGCCTTGAAAAACATCAGGTCTGTGGTTAATAGACGTAGCTGTTTGTGCATTTCTACACGAATGGATTGGAGTAGTGATCTTTTTTGGGTTGGCCATTCTTCCCAAGTGAGTACTTGCACCTGCGCTTTAAAGAGTTGCTGGACGATCTCTAGAGCACCTGAGATTTGGGCGTGATCTCCATTAAGCGATTGTTGAGCGCCCTCAACATGGGTTTTCAACTCGATAAAGGCTGAGCAGCGGGGATCATTTGCTAGAGAGGAGTTGACCATTGAGATAAGAAGAATATTAAGAAAATGTTAAATGTGAACATTTTTTTCGCTATGATGAGTCCTAATTCAGAGGACTGAAATCATCGCCACATAGGAAAGAATTAATTGTTTCGGAAGGTTGGGTGTAACTGTCCTGCACTCGATTACTAATCGCTAGAATTAATTCATCCGGCGCGATTCACCAGAATTCTTTGCCTTCCTTAGGTTAAGGTCTTTTCTCAAATTCATTCCTGACTAGGGCCATGGTTGGACAATGACCTGTCCATGACCCTAGGGCTCATCTCTCTCATAAAAGTGACTGTGATCGATGACTTTTCTCATCCGTCTCTTAATGAAATTGCCCCCTACAGCAGGTTTGTCTTTGAGAAAATTGATAGTTTGCCCTTGGTAAGCGGTCACCCTAGGAGCAATTAAGCGTAAGCGGCTTTGAGTCGCTAGCGAAGGCTACGACTTCTCGAATTCTACGAATCATCCTCCAGCTCTGTCCCGTTTTCGGAAACTGCCATGATGAACGTCGCCACTGCTCCTGCTGTTGTTGCTCCAGTCCTTGAATTGCCAGTTTGGTTGCAGGCTCGCTTGGATGAGCAGGTGCCGGGTCATGGCGCTCAGCTCTTCTGCCGGACTGACCTGAGTGATGCCGATTCCGATGAATCGGTGGATTTGGTTTGTAAGGCTTTGCAATTTGCTTACTGCTTGCATGAAGGACAGATGCGTAAGTCTGGCGAGCCCTACATTGCCCATCCCATTGCCGTAGCCGATATTCTCTACGAGCTCGGCAGCAGCGATGCAGTGATTGCGGCAGGTTTCCTCCATGACGTGGTGGAAGACACAGAAATCTCCTCCGAACAGATTGAGCAGCGCTTCGGTGAGGAGGTGCGCCACCTGGTAGATGGGGTGACTAAGCTCTCGAAGTTCAACTTCTCTAGCAAGACCGAGGAGCAAGCAGAAAACTTCCGGCGCATGTTCCTGGCCATGGCCCAGGACATTCGCGTAATCATGGTCAAGCTGGCCGATCGCCTCCACAACATGCGTACGCTCCAGCACATGCCCGAGGCCAAGCAACGTCTCAAGGCCCAAGAAACCCGCGATATCTTTGCTCCCCTGGCTAACCGATTAGGTTTAGGCCGCATGAAGTGGGAGCTAGAAGACCTTTGCTTCAAGTATTTGGAGCCTGAGGACTACCGCGAAATCCAAACCTTAGTTTCAGCGAAGCGGGCTGCTCGCGAAGCAGGCATTGCTGAAGCCATAACCCTGCTGGAGGAACGCCTCGCAGAAATGAATGTTTCCGTTGTGGACATCAGCGGACGACCCAAGCATCTCTTCAGCATCTTCAATAAGATGCGTCGCCAAAACAAAGAATTCCACGAGATCTTTGATATTGCAGCCCTGCGTATCATCGTCGATAGCAACCAGGAATGCTATCGCTCCCTAGCAGTGGTCCATGATGCTTTCCGGCCGATCCCCAACCGCTTCAAGGACTACATCGGCTTGCCCAAGCCTAACCATTACCAGTCATTGCATACGGCGGTCATTGGCCTCGGGGGGCGCCCCGTGGAAGTGCAGATCCGCACGATGGAAATGCACCAAGTGGCGGAATACGGTATTGCGGCCCACTGGAAGTACAAGGAGAGCGGTGGCTCTCAGCCCCAGGTTTCCACCAGTGACGATGAGAAGTTCTCTTGGCTGCGTCAGCTACTGGAATGGCAGAGTGACCTTAAGGATGCCAACGAGTACATGGAGACGGTGAAGAACAACCTCTTCGACGAGGATGTATATGTCTTCACGCCCACTGGTGATGTGTTCGCCTTGAGCCAGGGCTCAACTCCCGTGGACTTTGCCTATCGCATTCACTCCGAGGTGGGCAATCACTGCGCAGGGGCCAAGGTGGATGGCCGCATCATTCCCCTGAGCACCCCGTTGGTGAATGGCAATATTGTCGAGATCATCACCCGCGAAAACGCCCACCCCAGCATGGACTGGATGAACTTTGTGGCATCATCGGGGGCGAAGAATCGTATTCGAAACTGGTTCAAGCGCTACAACCGTGAGGAGCATTGGGCCAATGGCCGCGACATGCTGGAACGGGAGCTGGGCAAGTCTGGATTTGAGGCATTGCTTAAGTCTGACCCCATGCAGCAAGTGGCGGAGCGCTGCAATTACAACAATGTGGATGACCTGCTGGCGGGCCTAGGCCATGGCGGCACGACCCTGAATCTGGTGGTCAATCGCATTAATGAGGCGATTCGCGAGCAGCAAAAAATTGATGGTGAATTGGAAGAACCGGAGCCCATGCTCCTGCCTAGCCAGCGCCAGTCCAATAAGCTCCCCCGCGATGGATCACCTATTTTGGGCGTGGAGGGCATGGTCTACCGCTTGGCCAAATGCTGTAATCCCCTGCCGGGACAAAGCATTATTGGCGTGGTCTCCATGGGGAGTCGGGGCATTGGTATTCATCGCCATGGCTGCAATAGCGTTGAGGATGTACCGGGCGATCGCCTCATTCCCGTGCGATGGAATGGCGAGGAAATGAACAGCAACCATCCCCCGACCTATCCCGTACCCATTCAGATTGAAGCCATTGATCGCATCGGCATCATGCGCGATATCTTGGCTCGTTTGAGTGACTACAACATTAATGTCAGCAAGGCCGGTGTCACGACGACCCACAACCGTCCTGCCCTGCTCGATCTCTCCATTGATATTGCCCACCACAGTCAGCTCAATGATGCGATGACCCAGTTACTTCAGCTCAGCGATGTGCTGAATGTCCGGCGGGTGGGAGATTAGGCCAGGGCGTCGAGAATCGCGCATCGAATCCATATTAAATAAACGGTAGGGGCTGGGTTTCCCTGCCCTGCTTGGTTTATGCCGAGCCGGGGCAGGGGGACCCGGCCCCTACGTCGCGATTATGATTAGGCCAGATATAGACATTGTTCGCTCCTTGTTTCTAGGCATCTGAGAGAATGGAGGCCTAGGCTTTTTCGATGCGTCCTCAATGCTGCAACAGACCGATAACCCCTTTTTGCGGCTGAATTATGAGCCCGCCCTGGAGTCTCTGGGGGACGACTATTTTGATTTGGTGGCGGCGGCGGAGTTTCCCGACCATAGTCTGCGCTGGCGCAACGATGACTTGCTGCCGCAGTTGGGGCTTGACCCGGCCCAGGTGAGTGACCTGGAGTTTACGGAAGCCTTTGGTGCCTTTTGGGGGCGATCGCCATTCCTAGCCCTGCGCTACCACGGCTATCAGTTCGGTGAATACAACTCCAGGTTGGGCGATGGCCGAGGCTTCCTCTACGGCCAGGTGCGGGGCATTGATGGTGAGCTCTATGACCTAGGCACGAAGGGCTCGGGCACCACGCCCTACTCGCGCGGGGCCGATGGCCGCTTAACCCTCAAGGGGGGCGTGCGAGAAATCCTGGCCTCCGAGGCACTCCATGCCCAGGGCGTGTTTACTTCCCGCTGCCTCAGCTTGGTGGAAACCGGAGAGCAGCTCTATCGGGGTGATGAGCCCTCGCCCACGCGGGCTTCGGTGATGGTGCGCTGGAATCGCTCCCACATTCGCTTCGGCACCTTTGAGCGGTTGCATTACCACAGCCGGAGGGACCTGATTCAGAAACTGCTGGACCATGTGATTGAGGTCTACTATCCCCATTTGTTGCAAGGTGCCGAAGCGGGCTCAAAAGCCGTTGGTTTGCGCTTTTACGGGGAGCTAGTGGAGCGAGTTGCAGATCTCGCTGCGCAATGGATGGCGGCAGGGTTTTGCCATGCGGTGCTCAATACCGACAATATGTCGATTACGGGGGAGAGCTTCGACTATGGCCCCTATGCCTTTATCCAAACCTACGACCCCAAGTTTGTCGCGGCCTATTTCGACTATTACGGGCGCTATCGCTATGGCAATCAGCCCGGCATTGGCCAGCTCAACCTGCGGATGCTGCAATCGCCGCTGGCCATGGTTTTGCCTAAGGAAGAACTGGATAGCATTCTCGAAGCGGCCTATGAGCCCCGCCACCGGGCGACCTATCGACGGCTGATGTTGCAGCGGCTGGGATTTAACCCAGTTAATGCAGAGAGCTTGGAGGCTGAGCTGGCGAATAATTTGCTGCGCTGGACGCTCCAGCTCTTAGAAGTCTTGCCTGTGAGCTATCACGATTTCTTCCGACGGCTGCGGCAGCAGTATGAGCCTATGTGGAGAGAGGAGGCCGCTGCGATTCCAGTGGGCTTATTTGAGCCCATGGCAGCGGAGTCATCAGCGGGGTCTCCCCCCGAGCGGCTTGAGCGTTCTGGGGAGGAATTGAGCATTGAGGGTTGGGAGCCCTGGCGGGATGCTTATCATCTCTGTCTCAATCAATGTGTTCAGCCGGATGAGGTGGCGGCGACTTTAGCAGCTCACAATCCGATTACCAGCTTGGTGCGATCGCAAATCGAAACCATTTGGGAGCCCATTGCCCAAGCAGATAATTGGCAGCCATTCAACGATCTGGTGGCCAAACTTCAGCGCTTGGATTAAGGCCTGGGCGAGCTAGATCAGGAAGGGCGTTGGCGGTGAATTGGCGTTGCAATGGATGGGCCAAAGGTAATGATGCTATGGCTTAGCGGGGCTGAAGGCCTGGAAAATCGTTGTGCCTCGAAGGAAATTTGTGGGATTGTCAGCTCGGGAGCGATCGCTTTGGATAATCAGTGCTATGGTATGTCGACACATTCCATGGGCTCAGGTTTACCGCCTGTATACCGCCCCTCTCCGTGCGATTGGTTGGAGTCCTCTTTCCCAGACCACACCACTTCTTGGGACAGTTCGTTACTCCTAGAGAAGAGAGAGAGCGATTCCCTGGATTGTTAGCCCACTCATCAGCCCTAAGGTGTTATTCACATCGCTATGAGCGAGACAACGGCATTTTTGGCAGGCACCGCGGTGGCTGGCGTGTCGGCGCTTCTTCTTTTGAAGGGGGGCCTGGGCGTCGGCGATGCCATGGTGTCTAGTTATAACCCCGGGCTATCTACGCCTCAGAATCTCGCCACTGCGCCTGCGGTTGTTCCCCAGGATGGCTGGAGCCAGGACGGCAATGCTGAGCAGATGCGGCTCAAGTTAGATCAGAACAATACGCTTACGGCTCAACTCCGCAATCAGCTGGAGGAGCAGGAAAAGCTGACCAATGATCTCCAGTCTCAACTGGAGCGGCAGCGCAATGAATTTGACCGGGTGGCCTCCCGTTTGGAGGATCAGCGGCGGGATATGGACCGTTTGACCCTACAGCAGGGGCTGCCTGATTCCAGTAGTGGCGCTTTGTCTGTGCCCCAGCAGCAGGGCAATGGGACGGCGATCGCTATTTGGGTAATTGGCGGCATTTTTGTGGTGGTGGTCGCAGGCGGGGGAGCGTTATTGCTAACGGTTGTTCTACTCTCTGGCCAACAGCAATCCCGGCGTCAATCGCGTGCTCAGCAGCAGCATTACATTCTCCACAATGCCCCTGGTGCGCCCCAGCCCTATGCGCCGCCACCGCCGCCGCGTTACCCTTCCCAGCCAGCCTATCCCCGTGGGGCCAAGCCTGGCCAAACCTATACCCTTCCCCCTCGTAATGTCCGTCGTATCGATAGCGACTATTACTAGATCCGGTGGCGGGGCTAGAAGGTGTAGATGCCTCTCCGCTTTACTTCTTGACTGAATGGCTTTGGCGTCTTGAGCGGCGCCTTTGTCTGTGTTGGCGCGCCCGTTGGACGAGGTAGAGACTTCCCCAGTAACCACAAAAGCTAAGGACTGAGCCCACGACAATGCAGCCGAAAAAGAGTGCTGTGAGGAAGTCACCCCCCAGCTCCGATAGAAGGTTGATTGAACCGATCGCTTCTTTGGGGAAACTGAGGTCTTGGTAGCCCAGGAGCGATCGCCCCACATGGAAGCCAAAGGCGTACAGCGGGATATAGGTGAAAGGATTGCTGATCCAAGTGGTCGCCGCTGCAACGAAGCGCTGACCCTTGAATAAGGTGGCGAAGGTGAGGCTGAAAATGACCTGGAGACCAAAGAGCGGCAGGCATCCACAAAAACAACCAATCGCAACGCCCCGAGCAATTTCCCGGCTGCTAGAGCGTAGCCTTGCAAGGCGGTAATAGTAGTAACGAAG
Source organism: uncultured Pseudanabaenaceae cyanobacterium (assembly GCA_938002085.1). Classification (GTDB taxonomy): domain Bacteria; phylum Cyanobacteriota; class Cyanobacteriia; order PCC-9006; family JAAUQQ01; genus JAAUQQ01. The sequence continues at coordinate 5,653 of CALLAT010000143.1, read as the reverse complement.
GGTGCGTAGCCCAAACCGATATTTCGCCCGACGGGACGGTGGCTTGCGAGGAGAGTTTGCCTGGGAAGATTGAGGGGTCACACTTTGCTGGGGCATCGGTCGAGGTCGTGGTGCCTGACGATCAGTTGTAGACAAACCCGTTGCTCCCTGAGGGGTTAGCGTAAACGGCGAGAGGCTGGCACAGGCTGTGAGACGGGGCTGGGCTGAGGCCAGAAGCGTGGTTTAGGGAGATCAGGCTGGGCTGCTTGGGCGATTTCCCTGGCTGAATCACCCGCGAGTGACCCAAAATTTGGGAGTTGAAAGCCTGTAACTCGGTCAGCAGCAGCGGTATCCTGCTGCTAGGTCGCCCTTCATTATTGACCCACCTTCCCATCTTCGACAACTGGGTTTAATTGAGTCCCAGTGTAAGCTCCCGCCTTTTATGACTGACACCATTGCCGCGATCGCTACTGCTATTGTGCCCCAACAGGGAAGCGTGGGGATCGTTCGCCTGTCTGGCCCGGAGGCGATCTCCATTGGCAAAAGCCTATTTCGTGCCCCAGGAAACCAACCCTGGGAGAGCCACCGCATTCTCTATGGCCATATCTATCAGCCCACCCAAGGCAATCAGCCCGAGACCTTGGTGGATGAGGCGCTGTTGCTGTTGATGCAGGGGCCACGCTCCTTCACCCGCGAAGATGTTGTGGAGCTGCATTGCCATGGCGGTTTAATGGTGGTGCAGCGGGTGTTGCAACTCTGTATTGCCCAGGGGGCTCGTTTGGCCCAACCCGGTGAATTTAGCTTGCGGGCGTTTTTGAATGGCCGCATTGACCTCACCCAAGCAGAGAGTGTGGCGGATTTAGTGAGTGCCCAGTCGCCGCGAGCAGCAGAGTTGGCTTTGGCAGGGCTCCAGGGCAAGCTGGCCCAGCCCATTCGCGAGCTGCGTATGACCTGTTTAGATACGCTGTCGGAAATTGAAGCGCGGGTGGATTTTGAAGATGACTTACCCCCGCTGGATGAGGCGGAAATCAAGCGGCAGCTTTCTGCGGTGTTGGGGCGGTTGCAGCAAATCTTAGCCACAGCGGATCGGGGGGAACTGATGCGGTCGGGGCTAAAGGTGGCGATTGTGGGGCGCCCTAACGTGGGCAAGTCCAGCCTGTTAAATGCCTGGAGTCGCAGCGATCGCGCCATTGTCACGGACCTGCCTGGCACCACCCGCGACGTGGTGGAGTCCCAGCTGGTCGTGGGGGGCATTCCGGTGCAGGTGCTGGATACCGCAGGGATTCGGGAGACCGCAGACCAGGTAGAACAGATTGGCGTGGCGCGATCGCGAGAGGCGGCCCAATCGGCAGACCTCGTTCTTTTCACAATCGATGCCACCGTGGGCTGGATCAAGGATGACCAAACCATCTATGACCAAGTGCGAGCAGTGGCGGAAACCCAGCCCCTGATCTTGGTCCAGAACAAAATGGATCTGGTCGTGGATGGAGCAACGCCCCCGGCCCTGCCGTCTTCCCTCATTGAGCAATGCCAGGCCCCAGTGCAAACCGCAGCCGCCCAGAACCAAGGCATTGAAGCCTTAGAGCAGGCAGTGCTGGCGGCGGTTCAACTGGGAGATGTCCAAGCGGCGAATTTGGACCTCGCGATCAATCAGCGTCAGGCCGCCGCCCTCACCCGTGCCCAGACTTCGCTGGAGCAAGTACAACAGACCATTGCGGAGGAGCTGCCCTTTGATTTTTGGACGATTGATTTGCGATCGGCGATCCAGGCGTTCAATGAGGTGACCGGGGAAGGCATCACAGAGTCAGTCCTGGAGCGTATTTTTAGCCGCTTCTGTATCGGCAAATAAGGTCTATCTCCCCGCTTAAAGGGTGGGAGTGAAGGCTTTTGTAGTCACTGATACGGTTTTAGAATCACTGTGCTACGGGCGAACTTATTTAAAATAATATTGCTTCGCAAAGCTTGTGTAGGCAGTGTTCCGCAGCTTCGGTCGAAGTTCACATCACAGGATTAAAGGGGTAGCTGAAATGAATTACTAGAGGCTTGTCTTATGGTGCATCGTAACGATCCAGCTACCCGTGGTTTTTTGACGTCTATCAAGCGTTACGGAGCTGTGCAATTGCTGTGGCTCAATGTTGTTGATAAAGCTCTGAAGGTCTTGGACCGTTTGGGGCTACCTGTGACCCGCTTTTCCTATCCGGTCTTCCTCAAGGGCTTTCAACATCCTTTCTTCTGCCGCTTCGGTACCAGTGATGAATGGCTGTTAGAGCATATTTTCTTTGACGAGGAATATGGTCATTTAGGCCCGGTTGAACAGCCAAAGCTGATTCTCGATTGTGGTGCCAACGTTGGATACTCTGCCCTCTATTTTCTCAATCAATATCCTGACGCTCAGGTTGTTGCGGTGGAGCCTGACCCTGAGAATTTGGCGATGTGCCAAAAGAATCTGGCTCCCTATGGCGATCGCGTTCGTATCGTGCCTTCTGCCATTTGGTCCCACGAAACTGGCCTCGTTCTTGAAAAGCCGGATGAACCCAGGGGAGAATGGGGCATTTCGGTGCGGCCTGCTTTGGCATCGGAACAGCCTGATTTAGAAGCTACTGATATTACGAGCTTGTTTCGGGATTCAGGCTGCGATCGCATTGACATCCTCAAAATCGATATTGAAACTGCCGAAGCAGTTGTGTTTGCTGAACACTATCGCCCCTGGCTGGATTACGTTCGCTACTTGGCGATTGAAATTCACCAAGTTCCGGGTGATGTTTGTGCGACTGCTGTGGACAACGCGCTCAGTCAATATGATTGCGAAACCTGGGAAGCGGGCGAACTCACGTTTGTTAAATTCCTGGCAGAAGCACCTTGCCCCAAGCCTGAGCTTCTCTGCAACGTCTAGCTTGGATTCTGGGTTTTATCCCTTGGCCGTTCTGCTGGGATGGCGGTTACCCTCGTCCCATGGCTAAGTACAACGGTCACGATGGGATGCTCGCCCGTGGCAACCAATATAATCGCCGTCTGGTGGGCTACTGTGCCTGTTCCACCAGACGGCGATTTTTGGGCGCCAAGGTGGGTCTGTGACGTTAGGGTGAACCTTTGTTCTGCAACTCCAGGCTAGTTTAGAGGCTGGGTTTTAGACGCTCTCTCAGTTTCATCCCAGGCCTTGCCCATTCCTTTCCTCTACTTACCCCTTCACAGCAATTAAATACCGTGAAACAATTGCTCTCAAATCAAGGTCAAGGGCGGTTATCTACTACCAAATAAATATTGGTGGTTCCGTCGTCCCCCGTTGAGTCCAGTGAAGAAAGGCACAAGCAACATGGTTAATTGGCGCAGTCTCCTATTGGGCGCAACATTGCCAGTTTTGATTCTGGCAGCGAAGGCCGAAGCAGGAACGTTGAATAGGTGGGCCTTTAACCGCACAACCAACCAGCTTAGCTTCACCGTAACGGAGGCCACGAAGCCCAATGCCTTCTTGATCTTCAACCCACAACGGGTTGTGATTGACCTGCCGGGGACCAGCTTGGGGTCCGTCTCGAAGAAGCAGGATTATGGCGATCGCATCAAACAAATCCGCCTAGGCCAGCCCAAGGCTGGAACCTCTCGCCTCGTGGTGGAGCTTGCTGATGGCTACATCCTCGACACCAGCAAAGCTGTGCTCAAGCGCACCTCTGGCAATAACTGGGAAATCAACCTCAACGGAATTGTTGCCGTCGCTCAACCCGGTGCCCGAGGCGTTGCCTTGAAGATTCCAACCTCTGGCGGTAGCGTTAGCCCGGCGACCCCGATTCCTGGACCCACTACGCCAACTCCGACTCCTACACCTACAACCCCAACTCCAACGACTCCCCCGGTCACCAACAGACCCGTCAACCGCCAGTTCTGTAGCTCCCGCACCTCGACGGTCTTGAGTTCCGTCCTCAATAAGAATTCTCGTGCTCGTTGGGGCGTTCTTGTCCAGGATGCCAATGATAAAACCCTCTTTGACCGCAACGCCTCTACCCTGCTAGCCCCGGCTTCCAATAACAAGATCTTCACCACGGCGGCGGCTCTGAGTAAGCTGGGACCCAGCTATCAGATCACCACGCCAGTGCTAGGTAGCAGCAGCAGTAGCACTGTGAACCAGCTGCGTATTGTCGGTCAGGGCGACCCTAGCCTTAATACCGCAGACCTAAATACCCTCGCTCAGCAGCTCAAGGGCAGGGGCATTCAAAAGGTGAATCTCCTCGTGGGAGACGACACCACCTTCAAAGGTCCTAACCTCAACCCCAACTGGGAAGCTGAGGATATTGGTCAGGCCTATGCCCCACCGGTTAATAGCCTGATTATCAACGAAAATATTGTGGGTCTTATCCTGGCCCCGGCTCGCCAGGGCCAGCGCCTGAGTGTGAAGTGGGAAGACCCCACCGATCAGCAGTTTTGGACCCTGGACAATCGCTCTGTCACGGCTTCTCGTTTTGGGGGGGAGTTCCTCGATGTGGTGCCCTCAGGGAACCGCATTGTCATCACAGGTCAATTGCGAGCGGGCTCAGCCTCAGAGCCTGTAGGCGTTGCCATTCCTAATGAAGGTAACTACCTCGTCCGCAAGTTCGACGATTCTCTCAAGAAAGCGGGGTTAAATGTCACCCGAGCGACCCGCGTTACCCGCACTCCAGCGCCTAAGAGCTTCGTGCAGCTTGCGGCCGTGAAATCTGACCCGCTGTCCAAATTGGTGGCAACCACTAATCTTCAGAGCAATAACCTATATGCTGAATCCCTGCTGAAAATCTTGGGCAGCCAGCGTTTAGCGAGCTCTGTCGATACTCGGATTAGCGGTATTGCTGCCATCAAGGACATCCTGGCCAAGCAGGGGGTAGATACGAGACAAATCCAGATGATCGATGGGTCTGGTTTAGCACCTAACAATCGCGCGAGTGCCAAAGCCTTGGTACAAACCCTTCAGGTGATGTCCAAGGGCTCCAATGCAAACATCTTTCGGCAGTCGCTGCCTGTGGCAGGCCGCAGTGGCACTTTGAGTACGCGCTTTGTGGGGACACCGGCCCAGGATCGGGTTTTTGCTAAGACAGGCACCATCTCCAATGTGGTTTCCCTCGCAGGGTATGTGACACCGCCAAACCATCCTCCACTTTCATTTGCGGTGCTTGTGAATGACTCCAGCTCTCCCTCGGCACTTAGAGCTTTGGTGGATGAGATGGTCGTCTTTCTCTCTCAGTTGGAGAGTGGTTGTTAGAAATGGAGTTGTGATGTGGCCCCAATAGCCTTGTCATAGTTCATGGCTAAACTCTGTTGGTGCGGGTCGTGATGCCCACACCGACAGGGTTTAGTTATAAGTTGACGTATAATTTGTAACTCACTTAGAGAGCGTACTGAATGATTTCTTCTTGTAGGTAATGTAGGAGAGACAGCTCTTTGAGGATGCTGTTGCAGTCTGCCAAGCTGAATCTCCGTTGGCAGAATGGCCATGAAATATATCGCAGAAGCGATGGGTTAAGTATGTGGCTTACCGGAAGTCACCTTGGGTCGAAAACCTGCATTTCATGACTTTGAAGGTCAGGATTTCCTGATATTCCTCTGCCGATCAGAATTTGGGACTTGGTATGACGAAGGCTTAGGTGGCTGGAAAATCTGCGTTGGCACCTAAGAAAATAGATATATTTCAGTATTTTTATGTATGAAAATG
>CALLAT010000142.1 GCA_938002085.1 uncultured Pseudanabaenaceae cyanobacterium | reverse complement strand
GTAGGGTTCAATAAAATTCCTGGTGTCAATGGCGATGTGGACCCACTCCGAACCATCTCGAACTCGGTTGTGAAACGCATCTGCGGCGAATATAGTGAGCGGGAAGCTGCTTGTGAAACTAGCTCGATGCCAGGGTAACTCTTGTTAAAAGCCCAGATGAACTTAACCGGTTCATCTGGGCTTTTAGTATTTAAAATTATTCAATTAACTTGCAACCGTATCTTTAGGGATTTAAATGGTGCTGATGAGCTTGTAGAGTCGAAAGATCAGTAATTTCAATTCCAGCTATCCATCTCTCTCTCCGTAAAAAGAAATAGTTCTTTGGTGTGGAGATATGGCAATGAAACGTGCTTCTTCGATTCGTGGCTTTACATTGCTTGAGTTGATGATTGTTGTAGCTATTGTTGGTGTTTTGATGGCAATAGCTGCACCTGGCTGGAACTCGTTTAAGAATCGTCAAGCTTTGAATGCAGCCCAGCAGGAAGTGTTGGGTGCGATGCGCGAATCACAGAAAAAGGCTATTCATCATCGGCGTAAGTGGCAAACTAGTTTTCGAGAGAAGGATGGTCGCACTCAATGGTCAACTCATCCTGCTGGAGAGCTCCCTTTGGAGGGGAGTTGGAACAACTTGCCTAGCGATGTGAAGTTGGATGAGGAGACCACTTTACGACGAGTCAAGGGAGTACGTCGCGTGCAGTTTGACCATAGGGGAAATGTTAATGGTCAGCTTGGACGGTTGGCTTTGTCGCCTAAAGATGGTGGTTCTATGAAGCGTTGTATTGTTGTGTCGACGCTTTTGGGGGCGATGCGTAGCGGAGAGGATCAAGCGCGAAAGGATAACGGAAAGTCTTGTTGGTAATTTGCTGGGTGTGCGGTTGAGCTCTTGTTTTTTTCATTGCTCGTAAGCTGGAATAATGGGTTATTTGAATTGAGCCTGGTGAATTTACCGAAATGCGATCGCCTCTGTTTGAAGAAGAACTAGGCTAAGCATCTACCAACGGCAATTAGTGAAGCATCGGCTATTTGAGGCTTTGCTGAGGTTCGTAATGGAAAAGATAGGTGATGGGAGATGGAACGTGAGCCTGATGAACAAGGCGCTGCTGAGGCCAACAAATGATACGGCTGTCTTAGAGAAGGCTTCGAACTCATTTTTAGGCGGAGCACTCTGGTCTGTGGGTTTGAGTGTGTTGGCTGTTGGCTCTGTGCTGCCAGTTTTTGCTGCGGAGACGATCGCCATTGAGTTTGGTGCGTTAGAAGTTTCGGTCTCGGTCGCTGTGGATGATGTGGAGCGTTTTGCTTCGAATGGAGAGCTAACGGGAGAACTGGCGGGCTATGGCAGCTTTTTGTCGTCGGAGCAAACAACTCGGCTAAGGGGAGTATTGCAACAAAAGATTGATCTGAATGCGACTCTTGTTTCCCAACTTGTCTACTCCCCTGTTGGAGATGTTGTTGTGGGACGCTTGGATCGTTTGATTAATGCTGGAGAGGCTACGGGTGGAACCGAGCTTAAGGCTGCTGTTGTTCAGGCTGCGGCGACTCCGGAGGGATTGACTTTACTGAGTGTGTTGAAGCAGTTCCCGACTTCGGAAGTGCGGGTAAACGCTGGACTGGCATTGGACTTGTTAGAAACTGCTTCGCAGCAGGCTGAGAGGAAACAAAGGCTTATTGCTACGGTGGAAGCAGAGGCGATTGAGCAGGCAGATGGCGAGACTGTTTCTGAAGCTTCGGCCGAGGTCGATTTGAGCCAGCCGGGAGCCTATGATTGGCGTCAAATTCCTTTTGATTGGACTGATGTTTCTCGGACGAGTCGCGATGGCGGCATGTTGGGACGGACAGTACCTACGGATTTGTATCTACCTGAGGCAGATGGCGCGATTCCTGTGGTGATTATTTCCCACGGTATGGCTTCGGATCGGCAGACGCTTGCTTACTTGGCCGAGCATTTGGCTTCCCACGGTATAGCGGTTGCTGTGCCGGAGCACATAGGCAGTAATGGGACTAAGTTTCAGCGCTATTTTGATGGAGTTGCTGCTCCACCAGAACCTCGCGAGGCCTTGGATCGGCCATTGGATGTGACGTTTATTTTGGATCAATTAGCTGCGTTGCCACAGGATGAGGAGCAGATGCCTCGACTGTTAGTAGAACAGGCTGTGGTGATTGGCCAATCTTTTGGTGCTTATACAGCTTTAGCTGTGGGTGGAGCGGAACTCAATGTTGCTGCGTTACAGGATGGGTGCGGATTAAGGGCTCCGCAGGACTTGTTGAATATGTCTTTGCTGTTGCAATGTCAGCTTGCGGAGTTGGATAGCGCTTCTGTGGAGCTGAGAGATGAGCGGGTTGCGGCGGTGATGGCGGTAAATCCCTTTGCTAGCCGAGTCTTTGACCGAGCAGGCATGGCAGCAGTGGATGTACCGGTGATGATGATTTCGGGGAGTGCCGATTTAGTGGTGCCTCCGGTGGAGGAGCAACTTTATCCCTTTACTTGGTTACCAAAAGGCGAACATTCTTTGGCTTTAATTCGCAATGGCACGCATTTCTCGGTGTTGGAGGAACCTGCAGAAGATGAGAAACCTTTACCGATCGCATCAAGTTTTCTGGGCAATCATGGAGAGGTTGCCCAGGGCTATTTGTCGTCGCTCAGTTTGGCTTTTGTGCGTCGTTATGGTGCAGGAGATGAGTCTGCTCGTGAGTATTTGACGCCTGCTTATGGGCAGCATTTGAGCCAGCCTGAGATGTCTTTGAGCATTGTGCGATCGCTCAATCTCAAATAGCATTGCCCATCCGCTTAGCTTGACACCGGGGCTTGCGGTGCAAAGAGAGATTCTGGTAAATCAACTCGATCTACGGGGAGCTCATCTGCATCCACAACAGGCTTAGGTGCTTGGGCATCTAGCTCGTCTAGTTTGTCCCAGACTTTCTGTAGGAAAGGCTTTAGGCCTGTCTTCGTGACGGCTGAGACAAGGAGAACTTCGCTGCCGCAAGCTTCTTGTAGTTCTTCTACCAGGATTTCGCGGAGATCTTGGTCGAGGGAGTCAATTTTATTGATAGCGACGATTTGGGGGCGATCGTAGAGATGCCTACCGTAGGATTTCAGCTCTCTTTGAATTGTGGTGTAGTTTTCGACGGGGTTTGGATCGGTGCCGTCTACCAGGTGAATCAACAAACGGGTGCGTTCGACGTGGCGCAAGAAGTCGTGGCCTAGGCCAATTCCTTCATGGGCACCTTCGATCAACCCTGGAATATCTGCAAAAACGGTGCCGTCGCCAGTGTCTTTTCGCACCACGCCGAGGTTGGGGACGAGGGTGGTGAAGGGATAGTCGGCAATTTTGGGTTTTGCGGAGGAGAGGACGGAAATCAGGGTTGATTTACCAGCATTAGGCATGCCGAGAATGCCGACTTCAGCAATGAGTTTGAGTTCGAAACGCAGGCTAAATTCTTCGCCGCGCATTCCAGGGAGACAGGTTTCTGGGGCACGGTTGCTGTTGCTGAGGAAGTGCTTGTTGCCTAGGCCACCTTTGCCGCCTTTGGCCACCATGATGGAGTCGCCTTGAATCAGAAGATCTCCGAGGAATGCCCCGGTGACATCGTTGTAGACGCTGGTGCCACAGGGGACTTGGAGAATGAGATCTTCGCCGCAGGCACCTGTCATGCCCTTAGGGCCTCCCCTTTCGCCGGTCTCTGCTTTGTAGAGTTGCTTAAACTTGAAGTCAAGCAGAGTTTGCAGTTGAGGATTGGCTACAAGGTGGACTGAGCCGCCATTGCCGCCGTTTCCCCCTGAAGGGCCACCTGTGGGGACAAATTTCTCCCGCCGGAAGGTAACGAGACCATCGCCACCATCTCCGGCTTGAACGTTGATTTTGACCTGATCGATGAATTGCATGGGCTTTAGAGGATGTTGGAAAAGGTGGCAATGTGGCTATCTGTTGCAACCCTTTCGGGGAGCAAATAGACCTGGGCAGGATTCTTCTGAAATAGGTTGAGCGCTTTTGGTCTTCCTGCGTTACCCAATGGCGCTTTGCGAACATCCTCTTAGCGGTGCAGTCTATTAATTGTAAGCTGTTCCTTATCCGTAAACGAGCTCATTCCTGGATAGGCTCTCGGGGGGCTGCTTTGTGGCATCGTTGTTGCTCCTGTAAACCTACGGTTGGATTTTGGAAGCTGGAGAAGGGGCTGTGGCTAACGTCGAGTTTGAAAATGTCTATAAGAGCTTCCCGGCTCGCCAAAATAAGAAGGATAAAGCAGTCCAGGCTCAACTCGAAAAGACCAAGCAGTCCAGTCGGGTGAGTGTTTTACGGCGGATCAATCTGTCCATTGAGGATGGGGAGTTTATGGTGCTGGTGGGGCCGTCGGGCTGTGGCAAGAGTACGTTGCTGCGGTTGATTGCGGGACTGGAGGAGCTGACTGGGGGGAATATTCGCGTGGGCGATCGCCTCATCAACCAGCTCCCTCCCAAGGCTAGAGACATTGCCATGGTTTTCCAAAGCTACGCGTTGTATCCCCATTTGACGGTGTACAACAATTTGGCCTTTGGGCTGCGGCGGATGCCGGCTAGGCAGGATGCTTTGTCAGACCGGGTTGAAACCTCGAAGCTTCCTCAGTGGGCAGATCGGACGTTGGCTGCGGCAACGCGATCGCTACCCAAACCCCTACGTCATAAGCCTGAGCAAGAGCAGGAGATTGAGGCGCGGATTCGAACGGTGGCTGAGATGCTGCAAATTGACCATTTGCTGAATCGTTTGCCGAAGGAGCTGTCGGGGGGGCAGAAGCAGCGGGTGGCGCTGGGACGGGCGATCGCGCGCAATCCCCAAGTCTTTCTGATGGATGAGCCGCTGTCGAATCTGGATGCCAAGTTGCGGGCGGAAACTCGGGCTCAGATTGTCAGTTTGCAGCGTCAGTTGGGGACGACGACGATTTATGTGACCCATGATCAGGTGGAGGCGATGACCATGGGTCAACGCATTGCGGTGATGGCGGAGGGTGAGATTCAGCAGGTGGGGGCTCCGCTGGAGTTGTATAACCGACCGGCGAATCGTTTTGTGGCGGGGTTTATTGGGTCGCCGCCGATGAATTTTATTCCGGTGACGATTCAGGCTCCGGCTTTAGTGTTGCATGAGCAATTTCGGTTTACGTTGCCGGATGGCTGGGCTGGGGCGGTGGCGAGCCATGACCGGGGTGAGTTGTTGTTGGGGATTAGGCCGGAGCATTTGCAGTTGAGTGTGGCGGCTACTAAGAATTTGCCGATGCGGGTGGAGCAGGTGGAGGCGTTGGGGAGTGAGACGTTTGTGGAGGGGAAGTTGTTGGGGACGGAGGTGATGCTTCAGGCTCGGGTTGAGGCGGATAAGCCGGTGGCGATTGGGGATGAGGTTTGGTTGTCGATGCGGTTGGAGAAGTTGCATTTGTTTGATCCGGCGACTGGGTTGGCGATCGTGCCGGAAGGCTGAGGTTTGAGTTTGGCTGATCCGAGCCGCAAATCCGTGGGGAACTCTCCCCACACCCCAGCCGTAGGGACGGAAGCGTCCCTGTCGGATCACCCTCGCTAAGATGCTGGATTGCTTCCGCTTGAATAACTTGGCGTTTGACCAACTGTGCTTCAGTCTTTTTGGATGCTAGCTTTTGGGCTTTGCCCTGTGGCTTCTTTGCTAGCTGCTGGGCTTTTGCTGGTCGCAGGGCTCTTGCCCTGTGGCCTCCTCTTTCGGTGGCTCTTGCCACCTGTTCGTTGAAAGAGAAGAATCAAACGAAAAAGCGGCTGTCCTACATTGCAGGACAGCCGCTTTTTATTTACTTATTGAAGTTCAAACGCTTTAGCGGATGTACTCTTTGAGGACGCTGTTGCGGTTGGGGTGGCGTAGTTTACGCAGGGCCTTGGCTTCGATTTGCCTAATGCGCTCGCGGGTGACGTTGAAGATCTGACCGATTTCCTCCAGGGTCTTCATGCGACCGTCGTCGAGACCGTAACGCAGACGCAGGACGTCGCGCTCGCGGGGGCTGAGGGTGCTGAGGACGCTTTCCAGATCTTCGCGCAGCAGGCTCTTGGAAACCTGATCTTCAGGTGTTTCGCCATCAGATTCGATGAAGTCGCCCAGGCGGGAATCTTCTTCCTTACCAATGGGAGTTTCAAGGGAGATAGGGAGCTGAGCAGACTTGGCGATGAAGCGCAGCTTCTCGATGGTCATTTCCATGCGAGTTGCAATCTCTTCCTCGCTGGGCTTGCGGCCCATCTCTTGGGAGAGCATCTTGGTGGTCTTCTTAATACGAGAGATGGTCTCGTAAAGGTGGACCGGGAGGCGAATGGTGCGGGATTGGTCAGCGATCGCACGAGTAATCGCCTGACGAATCCACCAAGTAGCGTAGGTGGAGAACTTGTAGCCTTTCTCGTGGTCAAATTTCTCAGCGGCGCGGATGAGACCCAAGCTACCCTCTTGGATCAAATCCTGGAAGGACAGACCACGGTTCATGTACTTCTTGGCAATGGAGACAACCAAGCGCAGGTTTGACTGCACCATCTTCTCCTTAGCCTTGCGACCGAGGTACAGGCGACGCTGGAACGCAGGCAGCGCCATTTCCATCGCCTCTGCCCACTCAGAGTCGTTGGGTTCACGCTCAAGCTGTTCTTCGACGGTCTCGCGGACGCGCTCAAGCTCAAGTAGGTCAGCAATCTTACGAGCTAGCTCAATCTCTTCGTCGGCACGCAGAAGGCGAATGCGGCCAATCTCTTGGAGATAGAGGCGGATTGAATCCTCGGTGTAATGCTTCTTCTTAGCAGCAGTCTTACGCTTAGCCGACTTGTTCTTCGTCGCCTTCGCATCGGCTCCTAGCTTATTGTCAAAGCCTTCAGCAGCATCTGCATCTTTAGCCTTGCCCTTCTTCGATGCGGCTTTAGTTTTAGTCTTAGTCGATTTCCGCTTGGTACCTGTGGCTTTTTTCTTTGCGGTCTTGGTGCCAGCCACCTCAATAATTTCTGGTGCAGAAGTCGCTAATTCTTGAGCCTTCGTCATGCTGCGTTCCTCGTTCTCCTTTGGGGTGGGTAGAAGACTGAACATCGTGATCACAATGGATGGGACGATCACGTCAGTCACTGGAGCCTTCTCGCTGGGGATGAATCCCCTCACTGTCCAATCCTGGAATAATCCTTTAGATAGGTGGCAGTGCTACGCCGCGAAAATACTCTTAGTTATCAGGGGATAACCGAACCAGGCTTATGTAAGATCACGTTTGACTTTGCCGTGGTTTTACGATTGTAGCTTTTCTCCTAGAACTTGCACCCCACGAAAAAGATTTCGTATGAGTGTGGGGTCTAAGTGAATCTTGCTATGGCGAAATCTCTCAGGAGAGCAATCGTTTCATTATTTTGGATGGGTACCAAGAGAGTCGAGAGGGCTTAGCCCTGCTATGACAAAGGGTTTGTACCTCCGCTTCTCTAGGTTAATTCAACTTCCCCGATGATGGGGAGAGATCCGAATAAGTCCGTGAAATTCCTTAAGGAGATTTCTTGCGGAATCTACGAAAAGTGGTTGTTTCTCGGGGCAGTCCATAAAAGATCTGGTTCAATATCGTGAAAAACACGTGAAGATTTCAATGTCAAAAGCTGGACAAAGCCGGTGAAGCGTCGGGGGAGATACAGCGCTGGCCTACAAAAGCATTCCCGGAAAGGACTACTAGTTGTTCACTAAACTACAAAAACAAAGCAGGCTTTTTGGAAATTTGAAGAGTCTAATTATTTTTTGCCAGTCAAAGGATTAGATCGCTTACGGCATAAAGCTTAGGGGGATTGGCTGAGACTGCGTCTAGATGTCTGCTTTGGCTGATGATTCATTTCGTTTTCTTCGAAAGAATTGGCTAGCTAAGTCATCAGAAAGGGAGAAATCCAGTTTTTCCAGGTTTGCGATTCCATGACTAAATTTGCTAAGGCCTGATAACCCATCGCTCCGGGGTGGGCGCCATCATTGGCGATCGCTTCTTCCATCCAACCAGGAGTATTCACTAACGTCTCTAGGGTTGGGATGCAGGGGATATTACGACCGTGGCAAAGAGATTCAATACCTAGCCAAAGTGCTTCCAAGCGTCTATTGGCGCTTGGGTCATCTGCGATCGGTGGAGAGCCAATCATTAGGACTGGACCCATTGCTTGAGCCGCTGTCAGTATGGCTTTAGCGTTGTCTAGGCTCTCGGATTGTTCAACGCGTTGATGACCTTCAATGATGTTGACGTCATTGGCTCCGAAAGAAAAAATAAATCCCACTCGACTGCCAGGAGGCAGGCGGGATGTCACTTCTTGTTGCCATCGCTGGGCAATCAGGGTTGTGGTATCTCCGCGAATGCCCAGATTGTAAAAGGTGAGCTGTGCCCCGGAAGCCTGAGTTGCTGCACAAACTCGACCGACCCAGCCTAGGGCTTCGGGATCGCCAGTGCCGTTTACAAACGAGTCACCGATGAAAAGGAAGCGATTATCCATAGCTGACTGCTTTTGTTTTTAGACCTTAACGGCAGCGGGTTTTTCGCGGGGATAGCGTTCCATGAGCATTCTCACTTGCTCTGCGTGGTAGGAGCTGCGGGTGAGAGGGGAGGAGACAACCTGAAGGAAGCCGATGGACTCGCCGTACTCGCGCCAACCATCAAACTGTTCTGGAGTGACGAAGTCTTTGACGCCCAAATGTTTTTGGGTGGGCTGGAGGTATTGCCCGATAGTGAGGATGTCGCAGTTGACTTCCCGTAGGTCTCGCATGACCTGGCGCATTTCTTCGTCGGTTTCGCCGAGGCCCGCCATGATGCCGGTCTTGGTGTAAATCCAGGGAGCGATTTCTTCGGAGCGGCGAATGAGTTCTAGGGTGCGGCTATATTCCCCCTGGGGCCGAGTTTTCTTGTAGAGGCGAGGCACCGTTTCGGTGTTGTGGTTCATTACATCGGGGTTGGAAGCCAGGATGGTTTCCAGTGCAGCCCAGTTGCCACAGAGATCTGGGATGAGCACTTCAATTGTGGTGCCGGGGGAAAGCTCGCGAACGCCTTCGATGCATTTAACAAATTGGCTGGCACCACCGTCGGGTAGGTCATCTCGGTTTACGGAGGTGATGACCACATGGTTGAGCTTCATACGGCGCACGGCTTCGGCCAGGCGCTGGGGCTCGGTGGGGTCTAGGGCGACGGGCTTTTTCTCAAAGTCGATGTCGCAGTAGGGGCAGGCGCGGGTGCAGGCCGGACCCATGATCAAGAATGTGGCGGTGCCGTTGTTGAAGCATTCGCCAATATTGGGGCAAGAGGCTTCTTCGCAGACGGTGTTGAGATTGAGATCTCGCAGAACGTCTTTGACCTTGCCAACGCGCTCCCACTGGGGCGCTTTTACCCGTAACCAATCTGGCTTAACCGTCACTCTGGACTCCGATCGCGATTCGCTATTGCTATGACCTTGATTTTGCCACGTTAACAACCGCCCTGCAGAAGCTTGCCCATGGGCTTCACTAGGGATTTAGGTGAAAATTTGTGAGAAAGCAGAATGATGATTGACGGTTGTGAATTCAACTAAGTCGAGTCATCTCTCTAAAATGTGGATTTTCCGCGTTCTACAGAGGTTTTCGTGACTGCATCGTTTAGAGACCGAGCCAGCCAGTGGGAGAGTCTCGATGAACGAGAGATGAAACTTCTTAGAAAACAAAAACCGCCTGAATCGCTTCAGGCGGTCGATGAACTGTTATGCGCCTAGCCCAGGGTCCAATGAACAATGAGGAGTAATTAACAGCAAGCGGGTTTTGGTCTATGTCGGTTCGTTTGGAGGAGAGTCCGTC
>CALLAT010000141.1 GCA_938002085.1 uncultured Pseudanabaenaceae cyanobacterium | reverse complement strand
CACCACCTGACCACTTGATAGCTGGCGTTTTCCATTCTTCCACAGGGATTCACTTCCACATTGGGGACAACGCATTGGTTAGAGCCTCAAATCTACACTCCACCTAGCTTTCCCTTATTACCTACTCTCTAGGCCAGTGCCAGAGGTGTAGGGCAATTGGAAGCGATGAGCCAAGCTATTAATTGCTTCTGCTGTAGGAAAGCGCCAAAGGGATTCAGGAATACTCATTATTTGAAACCTTATGACCAAGCTGAGTCAATTCTGACATGCCCTTCTTCATAGTCAATTTTGATCAGACAAGAGATAGCTCGCCTCGGCTGAATGCTATATGTAACTTCTCGACCAGTCTTTTGAGTGTCTGCATCTTCAAAAATCGATGAGCGTTCGATCCATGCCTCTATTTCTGCATAGGGAGCATTGAATTCATAAACATACTCTCCAGTAAAGAAGCCACCTCTATTTTCATAAAATTCTTCCTTTCTTTTTCTCGGATAGCCATCGAATCTACATTCATGTTCAAAGTATGCTCGATGTCGTGACCTACGCTGTAATCCATATAGTGGATGAAGAACAAGTAATAAACAGAGTGTGACAGCTACCCTGCGTAACAATCTGAATGTGCGTTCGTCTAATTGCGACCATGATTTTCGTTTGTTGGGGGTAAGTGTCGGCCTGACAAGAATACATATTCCGATGAAAGCAAGATTGATTAATAGAATAATCAATACTAAATAAGCAAGAAGTAGTAGGAAGATCATGCTTTAGCGATGAATGATGATGACCTTTTAAGGAATATTTTTTGTTGGCATGAAGTCGCCTTAGCTATGAGAATCCTGTATCCAAAATCGTAGATCTCGAATCAAACTGTTGTGGTTGCTAGAGCGTTCCCCTTGATTCAGGAATCCATTCAAGACTTCGCTCGAAGTCATCGGAAAAATTGAGCTGTACTCACACTCCAGATATCCGCCTTCTCGCAACTGTAAAATAACTAACTGATTACGCTTATAACGCCAAACCTCTGCAACTTCCATCACTCGATAAATATTCAATCGAGACTTAGATGAGCTGGTGATGTCTACTTCCACTACTAGGTCTGGAGGGAAGTCTTGAGGCGGCGAGTCATCTTCTGGATTAACTCGGCTGGCGTTCTGAATATAAAAGCAAGAGTCCGGCTCAACTCCTTGCTTCAACTCCTCATTGTCAAAGGTCGTTGAGCCAAAGGAAAGAACGTCCATCTCCAGCTCTTCCGTCAGCGTAACGATGATGCGCTCCAATAAGCGATTGAGCAGCTCATGCAATTTTGAAGGCATCTTGATTTCTAGGGTGCCATGGTCATAGGCCAGTCGTGCAGAGCGATGCTCTCCCATATCCGCTAACAGCGCTTGATAGGTCTGCCAAGTCACTTTTTGGAGCGTGACAAAGGGAAGTTGGAGAACGTTGCCGTCATCGGCAGGAGCACGCTCTATGGTTTGTGCGGCATTGGCCATCTAAAATTCCCCATGGGTGAGAGGGCTAGATCCTGGCATTAGTTTAACGCGGAGCATTGCGAATGCAGGGCTTTGCTTTGCTCTGCTGCCGTGAGGTTTAGATCACAGCAGCCATGCTCACGGCTCAAAGCTCAAGTCTGTTGAAATAGACTGAACAGCCTGTTGAACTCCACTGAACTGTGAAACACCAATTGCTGGCGGCACTCGCTTAACCATCGTCAAGCCCAACCAGCAATTGGTGCTATTTTGCTGTGACTCCTATTCCCTGTGAGAGTCGGGGCGATTGTTGCGTAAGCTTCCGCCGCAACCGCCCCCTTCACCCAAATAACGGAGCAGCGCTACTCCAATTATTCGAGGAAGTAATTTATTCGAACTTAAGGTTAAAACGAACCCAGGTCGTTATTCACCACCTTCACATCTCGATTGATGTTGAAGTTGCCGTCATGATTGACGCGCACCACACCCAACACATCCATATCATGGGCACCGCCACCGCGAACCCCGTCAGCACCCTGGTCACTGTAGATGCCCAGAACGACCCGGTTATCCATTTCCTTCAGCACCTTGTAGGTGACGGTATGGCCCGTGATGACGATGTCGTCGCCCTCACCGCCGGTGCCGCTGAAGTCGGTGATTGTGTCGCGGCCAATGCCGTCAACCCAGTGGTCGTGGTAGTTGTCGTTTTCGCCAGCTACGCCGTTCATGCCCCACTCAATGGAACCATCGTCGTTTTGGTGTTGCTGCCAAATGGAACGCGGTGCATTGATCAGGAGGTCGAACTTGAAGGTGTCGGCACCAGCGCCGCCGGTTAAGCGATCGTTGGCAGCGAGGCCCGCAGGATTAACAAACCGATCGCTGAAGTTCAGCTTATCCACGTCATTGCCATCATCCACATTGGCGCCAATGGCTTTGTTCTCCGCTGGGGTACCGGAGTCAGCGACGGAGACAAGGGTGTCATCGCCAGTGCCACCGAACATGCGATCGCTCCCAAGTTGGTCTTGCAACCAATCGTTGCCATCACCGCCGCGCAGGACATCATTGCCATGCTTGCGGGCCGTGGACTTCTTGAAGTAACCCTTCTTGTTAAAGTCCTTGGCTTGGATCGCGACATCGCCAACGAGTTCGTCATTACCCATGCCACCGAACATGCGATCGCGGCCAAAGCTTCCAACCATGGCGTCATTGCCAGTGCCGCCAAACATGCGATCGTTGCCAAAGCCCCCAACCATGGCGTCATTGCCAGCGCCGCCAAACATGCGGTCGTTGCCTTTACCGCCCATCATGGCGTCATTGCCAGTGCCGCCAAACATACGGTCGTTGCCTTTACCGCCCATCATGGCGTCATTGCCAGTGCCGCCAAACATGCGGTCGTTGCCTTTGCCGCCCATCATGGCATCATCTCCGGCGAGGCCGCGAAGCTTGTCATTTCCTCCCTTGCCTTTGATTAGGTCAGCTTGTGCGCTCCCGCTTAGCCGGTTGGCCATGCGATTGCCACGAATTTTGACAGTATCCCCGGTGGAAAATTCTGCTGAAAACTCTGATAGAAGTTCAGGCACGAGAGTGCTTGTGAGTGGTGTACTCATGTTTGGTTTGATCCCAAATATCGTTTTAGCTGTGATAAATGTGACCTGACTCACCGTATTTATGTGACTAGAGTCACTGGCTAACTGTTCCCGCTAGTGCCGAATCAAACCTGAAAACCGTTGGCTGTATATATAAAGCTTTGGCGAAGACTTTTCTCTCCCGTCAGTGCCTTACAACGATCTGTCGAGGTGCTGTTGCGAGCTAAAGTCCCTGCATAAGAGGTTTGTAGGACTCTGAGATGTCTGAGTCTGGCTGCCTGGGACTCTCTTGACATGATTGCTGAACGGACTAGAAGAGGAGCTTTACTTTTTCTTTTGGCATATGAGTGTTTCTTTTAATGCTTTGCTCAGCGTGTTTCCCACATGCTGCCATTGGCATACTCGTCTGGGGCTAGTGGAGCAGTGATGAGCAGACCGGAGGTCTGATCATCACTGCTGACTGGCTTCTCTCGCCAGAACCATAGTCATAAGCCCCGGTTAATCTTGCGGTGGGTTGAGCAGCTGATCCATCAGACCTGTGAGTTGTTTCAGCTTGACCGGTTTGCTGAGGTAGTCGTTGCCCCCAGCGGCTAAGCAGCGATCGCGATCGCCTTCCATGGCTAGTGCCGTCAAGGCAATGATAGGTGTACTAGCTAGGCCGGACAGCTGACGAATCTTGGCTATCGCCGTAAGCCCATCGATGACCGGCATTTGGATATCCATCAAAATTAGATCTGGCGAATGGGCCTGGGCAAGATCGATAGCTTCCTGCCCATCTCGGGCGAGAATTAGCTGATATCCCTTGGCTTGCAAGTAAGCCGATATTGCCGCGATATTGGCTTCGTTGTCTTCTGCAAGCAAAATGAGGGGGACAGGCTGTAAGGAGCTGGGCTGGACTTCCTCTGAAATGAAGACAGCCGACGGTGCTGTTGCCATGGGATTTGAAGGCTCTGCAAGCTTGCAGGGTAGATCAATGGTGAAGCAACTACCCTCTCCGAGCTGGCTACTAATATTCACCTCCCCACCATGGAGGTCCACAATTTGCTTGGCCAGGGTGAGGCCCAGGCCAGTCCCTTGGAATTTTCGATTGAGGGCGCTATCAATTTGGATAAAGGGTTGAAACAGCTTGGGGATGTTGTCTGGCTCAATGCCAATGCCTGTATCAGTAATGGTGATGTGGAGCGTTTGCAGGAATCTAGAGTCTTGCTGGTCAGATGATGAAAATCGGACTTCTAATGTGATGCAGCCTCCTTGAGGGGTGAATTTAACGGCATTGCTCAGTAAATTGAGGAGAACTTGACGCATGCGTCGTTCATCCAGAATGACGACGGGAATGTTTGGAGGAATTTGGGTCTTTAATTGAATATTTTTCTTGAGGGCAGGTTGCTTGATAAAAGCTAAACTGGAGTTACATAAGGCCTCAATATTGGTGGGATGACAGCATAGTTCTAGTTGGCCTGATTCAAACTTTGCAACATCTAAAATGTCATTTATGAGCTCTAGTAAATGGGAGCTGCTCCGTTCAATGACTTCAAGAGCATCGTTCTGGCGGCTATTGATGCTGCCTAAGATTTGTTCCTTTAGGCCTTCTGTCATGCCCAAAATAGAATTTAGAGGTGTGCGGAGCTCATGGCTCATGTTGGCTAAGAACTCATCTTTTAGCTTGGTGGCGCGTAGTAGTTCTTTATTGAGTTGTTGTAATTGCAGTTCTGCTTGTTTGCGATCGCCCACATCAATCCAGATTCCAATGGAGGTCGTTGGCTGTCCCTGGGCATCAAAATGAGGGGTAGAGATGTCGTAGAGCCAGACTAAGTTGCCATCCGCCGCAACCATTCGATATTCAAGGCTGCAAGCCATTTGATTGGAGGTTGCTGCATTGTAATATGCTTCAGTTTCTGCTGCATCCTCCGCATAGAGATGATCTCGCCAAAAATGCGGAGTTTCTAGCCAATCGGAGATGGGATATCCCAGTAATGCTTCTGCTTTATCGCTGACAAAGATAAACTGCTCGGCTTGCAGATCGTATTCCCACACCACGCCATTGACGGATTGAATTAGTGAGTAATATTTTTGACGCGATAGGCTGAGTTCTGATTCGGCCTGTTTTCGAGCAGATATATCCCGAGAGATACAAACTAAAGAGGTTTCTCCCTGCCATTCCACAGACCGTTGCGAAATCTCGACGGGAAAGATTGAGCCATCTTTGCGACGGTGAAACGTTTCAAATGTTGGTAGGGCTTCGTCACCAGAATTGACGAGAGAAAAAGGAGTGAGTCTATGGAAGTGCAGCCGCGAGAATAGAGCAAAGGTAATCGTTGTTGAGCAGAGCTCGAAAGCGCTTGCGCTTGAGCGAAGCCTTATAGGTTGTCTCT
>CALLAT010000140.1 GCA_938002085.1 uncultured Pseudanabaenaceae cyanobacterium | reverse complement strand
TTCCATGGCACAGCCGCTCAGTGCAGTAGCAGAACAAATGTGACACAGAAAGGCCCACCCACCGCAGCATCACTGCAACCAAGATTGACCATCATCAATTCAATAGCGCGACAGATGTCCCAATTCGCCCTAGCGTTTCTTCGAACCCTTACCGGCATAGCGCCGCGCTGAGCTACGCGTCCAAATAATCGCCCCCACCGAAAAGGGCACAAACGCAAACGCCCCACCCGCCACCAACGCATGGTCCCGCAAATAAGGTGACGACAACATCGCCCCAATCCCCAAAAAGCAATAAATTAGCCCCGCCACCGGAATCCCAAAGAAAAAGAGCGCAGCCTTATCGTTATTGTCCATAGAAATCCTTAAAGGCCAACAAGCCAAACCAATCTAGCGCGATTCCCTCTCACCTTCATTCGCCCAGCCCAAACATCGCCCCAGACACAACAATGCCCCGGCATCTGAGATGCCGGGGCAAGAGCGACCCAAAAGAATTATTGAAAACTGAACAAAGGGCTCAAGCCCAATAACTCAAAGGCTACAAGCCGTAATCGCTTTAGTAGCGACCGCGACCGCCGCCGCCACCGAAGGAACCACCGCCAGAACGGGGCTCGCGGGGCTTGGCTTTGTTCACGCGGATCTCGCGACCCATCCACTCAGCGCCGTCAAGCGCTTCAATCGCTTTCTCTTCTTCTGCGTCAGAGCTGAGCTCGACGAAGCCGAAGCCGCGCATACGACCAGTTTCCCGGTCAGTGGGTAGCTGAACACGCTTAACGGT
The DNA here is from genome assembly GCA_938002085.1 of uncultured Pseudanabaenaceae cyanobacterium. Classification (GTDB taxonomy): domain Bacteria; phylum Cyanobacteriota; class Cyanobacteriia; order PCC-9006; family JAAUQQ01; genus JAAUQQ01. The sequence continues at coordinate 11,928 of CALLAT010000140.1, read as the reverse complement.
GCCATACTCCGCAAAAACCTCAGTCAAATCCGCCTCGGTGGCGTCAAATGACAGGTTACCAATGTAAATAGACATGGAGAAATCCAAAAAATCAAAACGGTCGGACAATCAAGAGATTTAGATTTCGAAAGGAGCCTGCCACCAATAAACGCGAAGAACCCGTCAATACTGAAACAAATGCTACAAACGAATACTTAATCTTCGACCAAATAGTAACACCCCCGGAAACCCGGTTTAGTAACTAATGGACAATAATCCTATCAAATATTATCAGCAGTAACTGCCCACATAGGTAACATTACTCTGATTAGTATTACTAATCAGTCGCAAGGCAGAATCCAAATCACGCATCAGCCATAGCTTTCAGCAGTTTTTTTGCAGATTCTAAAGTATCTGCCTCCTCAACAGGTTTATCTGTCCTCCAGCGTGAAATCCTGGGGAAACGCACGGAAATGCCTGATTTATGACGTGTCGATTCTGCGATGCCTTCAAACGCAATTTCAAAGACATGGGCAGGAGAAACAGAGCGCACTGGGCCAAAACGCTCTTTTGTATTGCGGCGAATCCAGCGATCTAGCTTTTCGATCTCCGCATTGTCGAGGCCAGAATAAGCCTTGGCGAAGGGCACCAGCTCCTTGCCTTCACCCGATTCTTTCCATAATGCAAAGGTGTAATCCGTAAAGAGGTTGGCCCGCTTGCCGCTACCCGCCTGGGCGTAGAGCAATACGGCATCGAGGGTCATGGGCTCCACCTTATATTTCCACCAGTGGCCTCGCTTTCGGCCTACAAGGTAGGGACTGTCCAGCGCTTTAATCATCAGTCCTTCTGCTCTGACATCGCGGGCAAGCTCTCGCAACTGTTGCAGCGCCGCGAAGGAATCGAAGGTCAACGCCTCTGATGGGGTAATCCAAGAGCTGGGGTGTTGCTCTAGCAAGTTCAGGAGGCGTTGGCGGCGATCGCGCAAAGGCAGCTCCCGCAAGTCTTTCCCATCCAGCTCTAGCAAATCGTAAGCAATCAAATGAACCGGATTATCCGCCAAGGTCTTCTTGCCCACCTTCTTGCGACCCAGGCGCTTCTGCAAAAAATTGAAGTTGCGAGGCCGCTCACCATCCCAGCAGACAATCTCACCATCTAGCACGACTCCATCGGGCAGCTGCTCCAGCAAAGCTCCAAACTCCGGGAATTGGTGGGTGACCAGGTCTTCTCCCCGAGACCAAACAAAGACCTCACCACTGCGCCGAATGATTTGCCCGCGAATGCCATCCCATTTCCACTCCGCCTGCCAGTGACTGGATAGCTCGACCGCAGAGGAAGCCGCCTGTTCTGCGGCAAACTTAGCCTCATCCAGTTGCGCCGCCAGAAAAAAGGGATAGGGCTGGCTGGGAGCCGTTTCCGCGACATCAGTGGAAATCAGCTGCTGGTAAAAATCGACGGTGGGCTCAAAGTTTCCCATCAGACGATGGGCTAGGACCGGCTCGGGTAAATCGAAGGCCTTGGCGATCGCCCGCATCACCAGCTTGCCCGAAGCTCCCACTCGAAAGGCCCCCGTCAAGACCTTATTGAGCACAAACAGCTGATCATTTTCCAGCGAAGTCCACCAGCTCACAATCAGTCGGGCCTGGTCCTCATCAGTCTCAGCCAGCTTTACCGGGGGAATAATCTCCTCCATCCATTGCCACAATGGACGATCCAGCTTGGGGCCATCCGCCAGAGGCATCGTCCTAAGCAGCAGCGCAATAGTCTCTGCCGAATCCCCCACATGGGCATAGCTATCTTCAAATAGCCACTCTGGGATATCAGAGATTTGTAGAAAGACATGGCGCAGCACTCGCGAAGTCACCAAGCGCTTGCGGGTCTTGCCCAGCAGCAGATACAGCGCCCAAACTGCATTGTGAGGATCCTCACTGGCAAAGTAGTCTTGCAGCGCTGCCACCTTGGCATTGGTGGAAGTTGTGGCATCCACGGCCTGAAAGAGCTGGGTAAATCGTTTCATCGCCACCGACTCAGCAGAAAGATCTCGGATGCGGCTTCGGACCACATTCAACCTTCTTCTACTCTAAAGGCGCTATCCCTTTCCAGGGTCGCTCTAAGTCCAGGTTGGCACTGGAAAGGTCGAAGTCGACATGGCGGAGATCAATGGGGACCTAAGCCAACAATGTCTGCAAAAAGCTGTAGGTCTGACCTGCATTGAAGTAATGCTGTTGAGCGCCATATTGAATAACGTAGTAACCAGCTCGCTCTCCACAGGCCGTGCAGGTAAAGACGCCCGTTTTAAGCGCATCCACACTAAAGCCGCGAATTTCTTCGGCGAGCCACTGGTCAAAGTCAGCAACAGTGGGAGAAAGCAATTGAGTCGCGTGAAGTTCCATGGGGATGATTCTCAAGGGGGATTAAGAGCACCAGTACAAGCTCTGGGCTGATCGACTCAGTTCAAGCCTGTTGCAAGGACAAGAGCTGAAGCGAACATCTATATATTGACTGCGATCACAAGCGATCGCTTGAGGGAGCCCTGAACATCCGATTAAAAATTCCTGAGCATAGAAAAGCGCGCCATGACATTGAGCCATGACGCGCTTTTCGACAATTCAGTTAGGGCTTCACAAAAGCAAAGCTCACTAAATTAGGCTCATCAAGCCTTAGTAACGGCCACCGCCGCCACCGAAGGAACCACCACCGCCACCACGGGGCTCACGGGGCTTAGCCTTGTTAACTTTGAGGTCGCGGCCCATCCACTCAGCGCCGTCAAGCGCTTCGATGGCCTTGTTTTCCTCATCATCGGAGCTGAGCTCTACAAACCCAAAACCGCGCATGCGGCCAGTTTCCCGGTCGGTGGGCAACTGAACACGCTTAACGGTTCCGTACTCTGCAAACACTTCGTTGAGATCAGCCTCGGTGGCATCAAACGACAAATTACCTACGTAGATAGACATGATTCTGCTCCAAAATCACAAAATTCAAACAAACCAAGAAATTCAGATTTCGGAGAGGAACCTGCTAACAATAAACGTTCAAAACTGACGATACTGAACAAATACTACAACCGAATACTTTATCCTCAACGCTAAGGCTATCACTGCCCAAGGAGGCAGTCAACTAAATCTTTCACACCAACAATTCTCAGAAAAGTATCGTTATCTCAAATTAGTCTTATGCTTCTTGCCCAGCTTTTTTGATGAGATTTTCTAGGATTTAATCTTCAGGTTCAACTGGCCTACAATCTCCCTGAGGGCAACCCCCGAGATCAGGGAAATCCTCTCCAGTCAAAGGGTATAGACTTCAGCAACGAGGACAATAATAATAGAAAAACAAACTCAAAATTCTCCCACAGCCTCAAGATGGGACTCCAAATCAGGCTACGAATTTCAAATACTTTGCTTTAGGAAATTAGCAAAGTCAAGGATCCCAGATATCTCGTTCATAGACGAGCCTAATTTCACCTATTTTTTTTAGGCAAATCAACAGTATTAATGATGCTCATCACAATGTATTAGAGCAATAATGCTGAGATTTATCGCCAGGACAGAGAAAAGCTCTCTTTTTTCATGAATAAACAAACTCCTGGTGCTCTGTTCTGGTTATTTTGGCAAATCGCTGTACCTAGGCAAAGGCTGAGAACCTCACTAGGGTTAAGGCTGAGAGAAAAGAGACATGGCTGAATTTAACCGTCGCACAGGGCCGCTTTACGCCATTTTGGGCTATGGGGCCTGGGGCTTATTCCCCCTGTATTGGAAGCAACTTGATGGCGTCCCAGCCCTAGAAATCATCAGTCATCGCATGGCTTGGTCACTGTTACTGCTGCTGGGTCTTTTGGCGGTACGGGGGCGCTGGAAAGACTTTCGCCAAGCGTTGGGCCATGGGCGATCGCTGCTCCTTCTATTGCTTTCCGCTTCTTTACTGGCGATGAACTGGGGGCTTTATATCTATGGCGTCAATAGCGATCGCGTCGTCGAGACGAGTCTGGGCTATTTCATCAATCCGCTGGTAACGGTGCTGCTGGGCGTGATCTTCTATGGCGAGCGCTTTAGCCGGGCCCAAACCTTGGCGATCGCCTTAGCGGTAACGGGCGTGGGCTTTTTTGTTCTGCAATTTGGCCAGTTGCCTTGGATTGCCCTAGGGGTGGCCTTTTCTTTTGCCTTCTATGGGCTGCTGCGCAAGAAGATCGCGATCGCGCCCCTGGTAGGCCTAGCCGTCGAAACCCTACTCCTCACGCCCATTGCCCTGCTCTACATTGCCCAGCTACAAATCAATGGCGATGGCAACTTTCTGGGTAGCCCCTGGCTAACGCTGCTGTTCGTTGGCAGTGGCGCTGTCACAGCCTTGCCGCTGCTGTGGTTCAACAACGCTGCCAAACGCCTGCGCCTCTCAACCCTCGGGTTATTTCAATATATGGCGCCCAGCATTCAGCTACTGCTTGGCGTCTTTGTCTATGGCGAAGCCTTTACCCAAGCCCATGGCATCACCTTCGGCCTCATCTGGCTAGGTCTATTGATTTATGCCATCAATGCCCAACGACAAACGGCTCCCCAGAAGGGAGCCGAAGTCTAAACAAACCACAAACTTTTAGACCTGCAATTCAGTCGGCAATACAAAACCTCCCTCAGCATCTAGCCCAAAAGGCAAGACCTGAGTCACCGCGTCCAGATTCATCGCGCCATAGAGATGGGGAAAAGTCCCATGGCCCGGCACCTCGTCATAGCGAAGCTCCGCTGTCAGCTTCGCAGGGTCAATGCAAAGCAGCATCAACCCAGACTGCCCCTGATAAAACTGATTGGCCACCCAGACAATTTGTTGGGGCTGGGACAAATGAATAAATCCCTCCGTTTCCAGGGATGCCGCCGCATAGGAGCCAGCCGCTTGGGCTGTTGCCCAAGTCTCTGCATCAATAATATGCACCAGCAACTGTGGGCTATCTTGCCTCGGCGGAGCAGTGGAGGAGGGATTTACCATTAGTTCTCTACTACAGCTTTCAGATTCTGTAGACCAGTCTCATAGTCGCCGCCCACCATACCATCCATCAGGAAGCCCATGTAGGTGCTGACTGGCTTCATCACAAAGGGCACTCCTTCCCGCATATCAGCATCGAGAGACCAAGTCACCTGGGTTTGGCCATCCGCTGTGGGAACGAGATCAAATGCAGCTTCCGCAAGGCCCTGTTCATCAAATTCCAAATGGGTCTCGACATGGCTCGGGCTTTCTAACGCAGTCACCACCTGACTTCCCTCGCCGACCTGGGGATTGTTGCTGGACCAAATCATCCGTTGACCCACGCCAGAACCTTCCACTGTGAGTTGAGCATCAGGATCCATACTGGCCCAGGGAGACCAGGCAGACCAAGCTGAGAAATCGCTCACCTGATCAAAGATCTGCTCTGGCGGTGCATCGATCACGAGGCTCCGCTCCACATGGGCATGGGCTGGGAGGAGAAAGCCCAGGCCAAAGAGCAAAACCACAACACCGAACGAGATACCCAGCAGTCGTTTGAGTTGAGCCATGGGATGGAAAAGTGAAAAGTTAGGGGCCAAGTGGAAACGTCGTTCAGCCCCAGTGTAGAAACAGTGAGTCGGCGATCGCTGTTGATCGCAATAGAACGTCAAGTCTCACTCCAAATCGCCCCTCATTGGCTCCTCCTTCACAACAGATAGGGAAACAACTGCCGCCGCTGGGCTGGGGATAACTGCCTCATCTGCTCAATATTGCGATCGGGAATGAGCTCCGGGTTGGGGTAATGCGCCAAAGCCTTTTCAAGACTCGCCTCCCGCAGCAGATGCAAAATAGGGTAGGGAGACTGGTTAGTTAAATTACTAGGATCGTCCGGCTCCACATCGGCAAAGCAATACTGGGGATGGAAGCTCGCCACTTGAAACAAGCCCTCCCAGCCAAACTGCGACAGCAATAAATCTGTCAGGTCCAAAAAGTCGTTGTAATGCTCAAACTCCAGCAGCAGCCCTGGAACGACCACCAATGTCGTCTCCAAAGTGGAAGCTGGCGTTTGGGCCAGGCGTCGTAGTTCCTCCTGTAGCTCCCCGAGCAACTCAGCTTCATCCGTAGCAGAACTCACATGAATCCGAATTTGGCGGTTGCGCCGAGGCTCAGCTGCAAAGGGGCAAAGGTTGAGACCAATGACCACTTGATCGAGCCAAGATTGGACCTCTGCCGTAATTCGTAAAATCACTTCCAAGCTCAGTTGCATAGACCAAACGCTTAAACAAGCCCCCAAAAATCAATCCAATACGGCGAAAATCATATTTATAGGATCCTTACGAGGAGAGCACAGCAGATTACAGCCTCGATAGAAGTACGGGATTTTTGCTTGAGGTTGATTCTAGGTTCTCCGTATATACAACATTTGCCAATGGGCAGGTGGTGTTTATTATGCTGCTGTCAAACAACAGGACATCGACCGTGACAGAGACAAGTGATCGCTGGAACCGTTGCCAAGCCCTTGCTGCTAAGCTCAAGCAACAGTCCTTAGCGCAGTCCACGACCCCGCCTCAAGCTTCAACCCAAACATCCTCTAGCCAAACTCAAACCCGCTCGAACGGACGATAGGTCAAAATATTCCCAGAGCGGAGCGGCTCCAAGATTCAGCCTGCAATCTGTGCACACTTCAATTTTTTCACAGTCCCAGGCTTCTTCTCTCCGGAATGCTCGTCGCGATGAAAGGGTTTCGGCTATCAATGGCCCAATCATCTGCCGCCCCATAATGGGCCTCGCTTCCCAGCCTCCAAGTTTATACAGCCCGACGCAAGAAGCCACCCATCATCGAAATCATAGGCGGCTTCTACTCATGATTAAGGCCAAACTGAATTAGCCCATTACATCCTTCAGGGCATTTTGCGTGGCGGAGGCGATCGCCTGGTCCGTCGCTTTAGGCAAATGGTAATAAGTCCCCTGGGCCGCAGCTGCCAATTCCTTGGCAAAGCCCGTGGAGATGAACTTATTTTCCGTATCGATCACCAACAGTTGTAGACCCAACGCGGGGTATTGAGCCGCAATTTCCAACAGCTCTTCTTTGATGTTGGGCTTTTCAGCGCCTTCTTCAGGCACTTCGCCGAGGGAGCGGGCCAGGGGAATATTGCCTCGGCCATCGGTGATGGCAACGACAACGGCTTGGCCAATGTCGCCAGACTTGATGGCATTGGCTGCGACTCTTGCCGACTGGCTGAGGCCGTGGGACAGGGGCGAACCGCCGCCGCAGGGCATTTTTTCCAGGCGCTTTTTCGCTGCCGTAATGGAGCGAGTTGGCGGGAGAAGAACCTCAGCCTGCTCGCCTCGGAAGGGAATCAGGGCCACTTGGTCACGGTTTTCGTAGGCTTCAGTGAGCAACCGAATCACAGCGCCCTTGGCAGATTGCATCCGGTTGACGGCCATGGAGCCGGAGGCATCCACCAGGAAAATGACAAGGGCACCGGCCTTGCGCATCAGCAGCTTGGAGCGCATGTCACCGTTTTCGACGATGACATTGCGACCGGGATTGCGGAGGCGGCGGGACTTTTGGTAAGGCGCAGCAGCACGGAGGGTGGCATCTACGGCGATGCGCTTGACTGGACCTTTGGGCAGCATCGGCTTTACGTAGCGGCCGCGATCGTCGGAGAAGATCTGCGATCGCGCCCCAGAATTCCCCTGCTTACTAAACTGCTGGGTGAAGGCCATCACGGAGTCATCCATGATGATGTTTTCGGGGTCGAAGAAGAATTCCTCGGGCAAGTCCTGCTGCTCGTCCTCGGGCTGATCCGGGGCATCGTCTTCCTGATCTTCGTCGGTCTCGTCCTCGTTATTGTTATCCTGATTTTCGTCGTCTTCGGACTCATCCTGGGACTGCGGTGGTGGCGGTGGTGGGGGAGGCTGCATTTGCTCATCCTCCTGGGGCGGCACCACTGTGGCGCGGGGGAAGATGACGAGGCGAACGGCGGCGCGGAGGTCGTCGGCGTTGACTTCGGTGCGGCCATCGAGGGCGGCGCAGGCTTTGGCAACGCGGACCGCAAACAGCTCGGCCCGGTGGCCTTGAACCCCGCCGCGCATGGCTTCGATCACCAAATATTTGACCTGCTCGGTGCTGATGGTGACGTCTTCGAGCCATTCCCGCGCGAGGAGTACCTGGGTGCGCAGACCATCGCTTTCTTCGGCGTAGGATTCGATGAAGGCAGTGGGGTCGCTGGAATAGCCCAGGGACTGTTCGACGGCTTGGACGCGATCGTCCATGGAGAGAATGCTGTCGGCGGAGAGGGCGATCGCAAATCGGTCCAACAAATGCTCCCGTAGCGGCCCCTCTTCGGGGTTATAGGTTGCCACCAGCAGCGGCTGGCAGGGATGGGAAAAGCTAATGCCTTCCCGCTCAATATTGTTACGGCCTTCGCTAATGGAACCCAGGAGCAGGTTAGAAACCTGGTTGTCTAACAGATTAATCTCATCCACATAGAGCACGCCGCGATGGGCTTCGGCCAGCAGGCCAGGCTGGAATACGGACTTGCCTTCCTTAATCGACTGGCTCACATCCACCGAGCCCAGGAGCCGATCTTCGGTGACACCCAGAGGAACTTGGATGAAGGGAGCCGGAATGACTTCAGTTTCTAGTTCTTCCAGGGGCGTGCTGGCATCCACGCGAGCCGCCGTCGCTTCGTCCCAAAGGCTGGGCTGCTTAGGGTCGCTGTTGAGGGAGCCCTGCACCATTTCAATGGGGGGAAGCAGGGCATGGAGCGCTCTTGCCATCACGGACTTGGCCGTGCCTCGCCGTCCGGCAATGACCACGCCGCCAAGGCCGGGGTCCACGGCAGCAAGCAACAAGGCCAGTTTGATGGAGTCTTGGCCAACGACGGCCCCGAGGGGAAAGGCTGGGGCAGCTGGGGCGAGGGTGGGCATGGGTTAAGGCGGATGTTAAAAGGGGGTTCTTATAGGTGAGCAGTTGCTCTTATATAAGGATACGACAGCGATCGCCTAGCCAGGCTGAAGCAGCGGCACATGCCTCATCATGGACAGAAGTTTTGGCCTATATTCAGCCCAGCATTATCCCGCCGGACCATCATCCATACTGTGGGTCATCAATATTGTTTTAGGAGTAGCCCTATGCAGTAGCCCCATTCAAAGGACCACTCCTAATGCTCCCCTTTCTCACTCCAGACCATCTCCCCCACAGCTAAGCATTTGCAGAACCTGGGGGTGATGGGTGGTTGTTAAGCGATCGTGCCGGAAATAGAGTACTGACCCAAGCTGCCGTAATCGCTGTAGCCAGTGTTAGCGTTGCCCGTGCCTGTGCCGGTCACGCTGAGGAAATAGTCCCCGCTGGTCAGATTGGTATCAAAGCTTGCTGACAGAGAGCCCAATGGGTTGGACTCCTGTAGCAATTGCCCCGCACTGTTGTACAAACGCGCCAGAATATCCAGGTTGGCCCCCCGCTCAAATGCATTGATAGCGAGGTCAATTGCACCCGTTGCAGAACTGAAACTAAACCAATCAACGTCGACGTTAGTTTCGATAATGCCGTAGGTTTGGGCCTGATCGCCGCCGACAGTCAGGGCATCAGCACTGACGAGGCTGTCACCATAGTCATCGGTGCGATAACCAAAGCCGTTATCACCTGTGATGATGGCGAGGTCATCCTCGGTGTTTTCAGCATTCTGGTATTCACCCTGGCTCCATTGGGTCACAGAACGAAAATCGCTGTAGCCCATGATAGGAGCCCAGCCAGTCACGCCGGTCCCATGCCCCTGATAGTATTCAACAAGATCGTTGCCATCATGCTCTAGGCCCAGAGTGTGGCCGACCTCATGACTGATGGTTTCTGCAGTGGAGATTTCGTTACCGTTGCCCAAGGCTAGGTTATCTTCGAAAATAAAAGCAGGGATATCGGTGTCGGAGGTGAAGGAATTTTGTTGGGCAACGCCATCTATCCTGTCGTTGTCGAACCATAAGCCGTCGCCACCCACGACCGCTCGGATGCCCCATTGACTGTCACTGCTGCCACTGCGAACGAGGCGATCGCTACTGGGAGCTTCTGTCGTCACATTGACATTGAAAGGGCTGAAGTCTTCTGCAACTCGCTGCCAAATACGCCAGATTGTTTCTTGCTCAGCGGTGGAGAAACTGGAAGTATCTCCATCAGTATCGTAAGCAGGGGTCTCAATGCTGCTGTTGGCCCCACTATTATTCCAAGGGGTATTGGTTGTGGTATGGCCGTCAAAGTCTAGATAAATAATGTGATCAGCATTGGTGTTGCTGTTGAGAGAGAAAACCTGCGTTGTATCAAAGTCTTGATATGTTGCAGGAACATCTGTAGTCGCCGAAGAATCAACTGACAGGTCTAAATCGTAAGAAACGTTACCAACACTGCCGGGAGCATAGCGTTCCACTTGGGCGAAGTAAGTTCCTGCATTTGCATCGTAGGTGATGACATCATCAAGATTGCCACTGCGTCTCGCACTATCCACTTGCTCATCATCACCGTCGAAGATGCCATTGCCATTGGTATCTTCGTACAGTCTCAAATCTGCATCGTCGTCGCTGCTGATGTTGTGTAGATTGAGCGTGACTTGACTGCGATTGTTCAGGTCAAATTCAAAAACATCTTTGCTATCCGTTTCAGTCAAGCCATAGCCGTTACGGCTAATTGGGTTGCTTCCCAACTCTCCTACATCGTAGGTACTCGACAGGTCGAGGTCATAGGAGACATTGCCGACACTACCAGCGGCATAGCGTTCCACCTGGGCAAAGTAAGTGCCTGCTGAAGCAGCATAGTCAATGACATCGTCTGTATTGCCACTGCGGCGTGAGCTGGCGACCTGAAGGTCATCAGCATCGAAAATTCCGTTGCTGTTGCTGTCTGCATACAAACGAAGGTCTGCATCATCCGATGCACTGATATCGTGCAAATTCAGATTAATTGAGCGACTCGTATCGAGTGTTAATGCAAATACATCCGTCGAGTCAGAGGAGGTAAGGCTATAGTTATTCCGGCTGATTATGGTGCCACTCAGCGCACCCACATCGTATGTGGCGGACAGGTCTAAATCGTAGTAGACGTTTCCACTGCTACCGGCGGCATAGCGTTCTACCTGGGCAAAGTAGGTCCCAGCTGAAGCATCGTAGCGAATCACGTCATTCAGATTGCGACTTCTTCGAGAGCTGGCGACCTGTTGATCGTTAGTGTCAAGAATTCCGTTCCCATTGCTATCCCGGAAGAGTCGGAGATCAGCATCATCTCCACTACTGATGTTGTGAAGGTTTAGACCGAGGATGCGATTACTGCTGATATCAAATTCAAAGACATCTGTGCTCTCAGCCAGGCTAGGCGTGAGTGAATAACCATTTCGACTCGTAATCTGGCTGCTCAAATTATTGATGTCGTAGTTAGCCATGACAACCTCAGGGGAAGTGGGGTAGTAGTTGCAGCGCAGCAATATTGAAGTTTTGGTGGCTCACAAGTGTTGTTGGAGCATCACTTCTCTTCAATTGCCCTGCTTACAAACACCTACGGCTGCTTGCAAAAAATTATGCAATCTAGATGGATTATTTCTCTGAATTAACTTCTAGCTCCCCATGGGACAGGGCTTGAGTGGAATTTGAGCCAATCTAGAGCTACGCCTTCGACTAAAAGCAGGCTTTACCTTTACCATGGAAGGCATGGTACAGCTGCGTTCACCAGAGACTGACCAACGTATTACGGTCCAGGGCAGTTGGGAGAAGTTCAAGCTGATTGAGCAGGGCTTGGCGGATTCTCCTGGCACTCGGCTGACGTACCACGCTGGCACGATTGAGATTCTTATGCCGGGTCAAGCCCACGAGTATTTCTCCCGCATCATCGGCTTTTTGGTGATGACGTATTTTTTGGAGAAGGGCATTCGGTTTAAGCCGACGGGGTCTGTGACGCAGGAGAAGTTGGGTGAGGCTTCGACCCAGGCGAATGAGTCGTTTTGCTTGGGGGATTTTAAGCCG
>CALLAT010000139.1 GCA_938002085.1 uncultured Pseudanabaenaceae cyanobacterium | reverse complement strand
CTCGCTATAAAGAAGGCGACCAAACAGCCGTAGAATCCATCCTCTACGCCGTCTTGGAGTCTGTCAGACAAGCGGGCTACCTGCTCTCACCAGTGGTGCCGGATTTGGCCAATGCCATGTACCAGCAACTTGGCTTTGAAGTTGACTTCAACAACAAAGACCAACTGGGCAAAACTCTCTCCTATGGAGAGCATAGTCAGTGGGGAATGTTACCCGCTGGTCAAGCGATGCAAAAACCATCGCCTATTTTCGCCAAGATCGAGTCTGAGTCAGCTTAGACGACCTTAGGGATTCCGTGATGGCATCCCTCTTTTTATAAAACCGCCCGATATAAAACCGTCTGTTTTTTGACCGCTTTTTTTGACCGTCTTTTTAAGAAACTAGGATTAATTGGCCATGCTGCAATCCCTAGATCGAGACCCGATCTTTACGCCGGAACAAGTCCTGGAGAACCGGGGTCGAGTTGCGATCTTCATTGACGGCTCCAACCTATTCTACGCAGCCCTCCAACTCAGCATGGAGATTGACTACACCAAGCTCCTCTCACGCCTTACCGGCGGCTCCCGACTTCTGCGCTCTTTCTTCTACACCGGTGTGGATCGCACCAATGAAAAACAGCAGGGCTTTCTGCTGTGGATGCGTCGCAACGGTTACCGCGTCATTTCTAAAGAGCTGATCCAGCTTCCCGATGGCTCCAAAAAAGCCAACTTGGACGTAGAAATCGCCGTAGACATGATGGCACTCGTGGGCTCCTATGACACAGCAGTCCTAGTCAGTGGAGATGGTGACTTAGCCTATGCGGTGGATGCTGTCAGTTACCGAGGAGCCCGAGTCGAAGTCGTCAGCCTCCGCTCTATGACCAGCGATAGCCTAATCAACGTGGCCGATCGCTACATTGATCTCGAACAAATCAAAGGCGATATCCAAAAAACGCCTCGATACAACTACCGCTCCACAGAAAATGGCAGCAAAGCCATTAGCAACGAGACCGTCGAGCAGCCCGAGCCCCATTAGGGCAGCCCACCAAGAACGCTAATTTTCTAGGGGCCAACTTCAAGGTCTCTAGGAAATTAGCCCTGCCATAGCAATTCCCTAAAACGAACAGTGGCTTGAGCGGTATAGCATTCCATGCTGGCTTGAATGTGGCATGGGCCCCCCTCCAGGACAACGAGCCCCAATGAGACAGAACCTGATTCCCTCTACACAGGAGCTAAACCATTGAACTACACTGGTTTAGCGCAATCACCCCAAAACGTAGGGGTATTCTTCAGGATTTTCTATGGTGGAGGGACGAGCAACTGGGCGACCCCAACAGATGGCAAAAAGCCTACGTCCACTCGCGATCGGCCTCGTTAGCAGCCTCCTACTCACAAGCTGTTCAACCCTCTCTCGCTTCGGTCAACCGCCCCCACAACTCCCGGCCCAAACCTCCGACGCCCTGATATTCGATAACGTTACCCTGGAGCAAGCCAATCCTACAGGGGGCCTGCTTTGGAAGCTTGATGCGAAGCAAGCGGTTTACAGCGAAAGCGGTCAGCAAGCCGACGTTGAACTCCCCCTGGGCAAACTCTACCGGGGTGAAGTTGCCATCTACGAAGTCAGCGCCAAAGCCGGCACTGTCAACCAGGATGGAGAAACAGTCTTTCTCAGAGAAGACGTCATCGCAACAGATCTGCGAGACGGCGCCGTTGTCACCGCCGAAGAAGCCGAATGGCGACCCAACGAAGACCGCCTCATCCTTAAACGCAACATCGTCGGCAAAAAAGAAGACTTCACCGTCAACGCCCACGAAGGGCAGTGGTTCGGCGAAGTGAACCACCTCGATCTGATTGGTGAACCGAAAATCATTGCAACGCTAGAAAGCCAACGCATGCGCCTAGAGGGCGAACATATCCTCTGGAAAATCGACGAGCAACTAGCCATCAGCGATCGCCCCATCCAGGTCCAACAAGCTGACGAAACCAATCCCAAACTTGTCGCCAACCAAGCCAACGGCAACCAAGCCATCCTCAACATCGCCGTCGAAGATATCCTTCTCAGCGGTGCCGCCCGCCTCATTTCCACGCTTCCTCCCTTAACCATCACCAGCGAAGCCCTACGCTGGAACCTCAAACAGGATCAGCTCACCAGCGAAGCCCCTGTACAAGTACTGCAACGGGATGAGCAAATGTTTATTAGCGGCGATCGCGCCCAAGCCGACCTCGCCGGAGAAGTCGTCACCTTCACCGGCAACGTCAACGGCATTTCCCCTAGCCAGCAGGCTCAACTGAAAAGCGACAATCTAACCTGGAACACCACCACCCAAGACGTCCAAGCCAACGGCAACGTCACCTACGTTCAGCTTGAACCGCCCCTCTCCGTCAACGGCACCGAAGCCACCGGCAACCTCAACAGCGAAGCCGTCATCGTCAAAGGCGGCAGCAACGGCACCCAACGCGTCACCACCGTAATCACGCCCCAAGACAATCCCCGGTAGGGGCAAGGGTTTCCCTGCCCCGCTTGGCCCTAACCAGGCGACGGGCAGGGGAACCCTTGCCCCTACGTTGCGATGATTTAGGTCTGGATCAATACAGGCCAGACATGAAACCATTCTGGTTGACAGCGATCAGGATCGCGCCAACCGCAACCCGGCCTCCGGCATCGGCTCCTCTGTCAACAGCCCCGCCAAATGCCGCCGCAACGCCGCCTTCCCAAACAGCGCCAACGCCTCATCCCTTAGCCAAGCGCCATTGCAACGCTGATCACCTCCCGCCAACATCTCCAAAATCGCCAACGCCACCGCTTCCGAATCCCGATGGGGCACCGGCCACCCCAACCGACCATCCTGCAACGGATCAGCAGAACCATCCGCATCCCCCGCCAACACAGGCTTCTCGCAAGCCATCGCCTCCAAATACACAATCCCAAACCCTTCCTGGGACGGCATCACATAGGCATCGGCCAACCGGTAATGAGCCACGAGATCTTCCGTCGCCACAAACCCCGCAAACACAACCGCCTGGGCCACACCCAACTCTTCCGCCAGCTGGGCCAAACGAGGCTGATCATCCCCCCGCCCAATCACCAAATACTTAACCTCAGGATGCTGTGCCAAAATCTGGGGCAAGGCCCGGATCGTCACATCCACGCCCTTATAAATATCACCAGACCATAACCGCGCCACCGTCATCAAAACCTTGGCATCAGCCAAACCGTAATGCGCCAGCCACTTCTCAGATTTTTCACCCGGCGTAAACTGCTCCCCATCCACCACACAGGGCAGCATCTCCACCTTGCCAGGTTTAATGCCATTGGCAGAACAGAGGCGCTCGCGACTGTACCGGCTAATTGTCCAAACCCGCCGCGCTCCCTGCAAAGCCTTTTGCTGTGCACCTGGCACCGACTCCCACACCTCCTTTCCATAGGTCATCACCACATAGGGCAACCCCAACGGCTGAGCCAACAGCTTCACCAGCGGAGCCAAATTCACATGACCACAAATCACCCGCTCAGGCCGACAGCGCAGCAAATTCACCGCCAGCCGCGCCGCCAAATTCAATCGCCCCTGCTTCGCAGACTGTCCCTTGCAATAGTGAAACGTAAACCGGGAATTCCCCTCAAAGGGATTTTCGCAACCCGCCGCATCTCGCAGCAAAAACACATCAGCCCGATGATGCTCATCAGCTCCCAAAAATGCATTCAAAACATCCTTCACATAGGATTGGATGCCTCCCTCCTGGGAGAAAATTTCGAGAAAAACAAAGCAGTAGCGGCTAGCTTTGGAAGTCGCAGCGCCAGATGAAAAGGAACTCGATGAAGACAAATCGGACGGCGTTGAAACTCCCACAGCCATTCTCCTAGCAAGGAACAAAAGAAAAATACGCAGAGAAATGCAGCCACTGTTCTGCCCCTAGAGTACCCAGATTGTCTATGCGAGCGAGGGACAGAAGCCAGCCAGTTCGGCCATCGTCATAGCAAAAGCGCCCCCGGCGAATGCCAGGAGCGCTTGAGCTTTATCAAACTTCAGTGACGAAACCGTTCTTAGAACAGGCCCAAGGTCAAAGACTTGTCAATGGGCAAGGTTGCGCCAATTCCCAAATACACAGCAAAAGCTGTTCCAAACAGGAACACTGCAGTTGCAATGGGGCGACGGAAGGGGTTCTGAAACTTGTTGACGCTTTCAATGAAAGGAACCGCCATCAAGCCCAAGGGAACCATGGTCTGCAAAGCAATACCCAACAACTTGTTAGGAACCACGCGCAGAATCTGGAACACAGGGTACAGATACCACTCGGGCAGAATTTCCAGAGGAGTTGCGAAAGGATTCGCAGGCTCACCAATCATGGCGGGGTCTAGTATGGCCAAGCCAACCAGGCAGGCATAGGTACCAGCAATTACCACGGGGAACATGTAGAGCAAGTCGTTGGGCCAAGCAGGCTCACCGTAGTAGTTGTGACCCATGCCCTTGGCCAGCTTCTCGCGAAGAATTGGATCAGTCAGATCCGGCTTTTTTAGAATGTGCATTGTTGCGGGGGTCTCCCTCGAAAATCTTACTTGTCAAACGATTGGTGCAGAGGATGCAATCGTTAGCAACAGGCTGGGTTAATGGCATATCTAGTTTCCCAGTAAATGCCAGCCCCCCAGCGACAGTGTTCCCAAATCCTTACAAAGGACCAGAGATACCTTGCTTACGAATCATCAAGAAGTGAGCCAGCATGAACACAGCTAGCAGCCAAGGCAACACGAAAGTGTGCAGGCTATAAAAGCGAGTCAGAGTGGATTGACCAACGCTTTGGCCACCCCGCAACAGCTCAACCATCAAAGAACCAACAACGGGAATCGCTTCAGGCACACCAGAAACGATCTTTACAGCCCAGTAACCCAACTGATCCCAAGGCAGAGAATAGCCAGTCACGCCGAAGCTGACAGTAATGCAAGCCATGGTAACGCCGGTGATCCAGGTCAACTCACGGGGGCGCTTGAAGCCACCGGTCAAGTAGACGCGGAAAACGTGGAGGATCATCATCAGAACCATCATGCTGGCAGACCAGCGGTGGATGGAACGGATCAGCCAGCCAAAGCTGACCTCATTCATGATGTACTCAATGGAGCTGAAAGCTTCAGTGACGCTGGGCTTGTAGTAGAACGTCATTGCAAACCCAGTTGCAAACTGCATCAAGAAGCAGCACAACGTAATGCCACCCAAGCAATAAAAAATATTTACATGAGGAGGGACATACTTGGTGCTGATGTCATCGGCGATCGCCTGGATCTCCAAGCGCTCATCGAACCAGTCATAAACCTTCGCCATGAAACCGCGGTTCCTAAAAGTGCATAGTCATCTCTACGAAATGTAACACGTCTGCTTTCTGAAAGGGGCTGTAAACTTTACGCAATCGGGTTTTGATCCGCCTGGCTTGGCTCTCATATTTGATCCCAGGAACTTCACAATAGGCTGTAGTCTCCTGACCGCATTGCTTGGCGGCAACGGTTATTTTCACTTTCCACAGCTCAAAGGCAACCGCTACAATTTGTTACATGAAACAATTCGCGTTCAGATCACTTCTCTTGCTGCTGCTCCAACTGGGCTTTTTCCTCGGAGCTTGGGGAATCAATCCACCGTCAGCCCTAGCTTTGACCACCGAGCAGCAGCTATATAACGAAGCCTGGCGCATTGTCAGTCGCTCTTATTTAGATGAGAGCTTTAATGACAACAATTGGTGGAATGTGCGGCAGAAGACTCTGCGCAGCAATCCCTTGGAGACCCGCGATGAGACCTATGGAGCAATCCAGAAGTCTTTGGCCCTGCTAGGAGACCCCTTTACGAGGCTGATGCGACCGGAGCAATACCGCAATCTCAAGGTCACGACTTCTGGAGAGTTGACTGGGGTTGGTTTACAAGTCGCCCAGGATGCAGACAGCGGTGAGATTGTCGTCATTGCTCCAGTGCAAGGCTCTCCAGCCGAGGCCGCAGGCATTGTCCCCCGCGATCGCATTCTTCAAATCGACAATGCCCTAACCACCACCCTCACCTTGGACGATGCCGCCAACCGAATGCGAGGGGAATCCGGTTCCAGCGTGCGGTTACAGATCCAGCATGAAGAAAATCCACCCCAGGAAATCAAGCTAGTACGAGAACGCATCAGTCTCAACCCGGTTTCCTCAGAATTGAAAAAAACTGCTGCTGCGGGCAAAGTCGGCTACATACGCCTTAACCAGTTCAATGCCAATGCTACGGCAGACTTTGAGCTGGCCCTGAAGAATTTGCAAACCCAGGAAGCTGACGCCTTTGTCATGGACCTGCGCAATAACCCCGGTGGCTTACTCCAAGCAGGCATTGCCATTGCTCGCATGTGGGTCAATGACGGGGCGATCGTCTACACCGCAAACCGTCAGGGCATCTTAGACAGCTTCCAAGCGACCAATACTGCCCTGAGTGACAAGCCTTTAATCGTGCTAGTCAATGCAGGCACTGCCAGCGCCAGCGAAATCCTGGCTGGTGCGCTCCAAGATAGTAACCGGGCCGAATTGGTGGGGACCAAGACCTTTGGCAAAGGCTTGATTCAGTCTCTATTTGAACTTAGCGATGGTGCAGGCATGGCCGTGACCGTCGCCAAGTATGAAACCCCGGACCACCACGACATCAACAAGCTCGGCATTCAGCCGGACCTAACCATCGAAGCTGAGGGACTCCGCCGTGACCAGCTCGCCACCGATGCCGACCCCCAATACACCGCCGCGATCGAACGACTCGTTGTCCTCGAAAAGCAATGGGCCGAGCGCCGCGCCGAACAACAGGCAGAACAGTCAGCCGAGCCTGCCCTCACCTCCTAAACCCGACCCTGATTTGCAGGGCACTCGCACATACCATGACCCCCTCCATGGGGGTATCACCCTGCGGCGAGATGACCCCAGCGAAGCCCTGCTGATTCAGCTCATCGACACCCCGGAATTCCAACGACTGCGGCGCATTCGTCAACTGGGTCCGGCCAGTTTTACCTTCCACGGTGCTGAAGCCTCCCGCTTCACCCATTCCATTGGCGTCATGCAGGTGGCTCGCCGGGCTTTCGATGCCCTGACCCTGTCCTATGAGGAGCTGCTGCCTCACCGTACAACGGTGCTTTGTGCGGCCATGCTCCATGACATCGGCCATGGTCCCTTCAGTCACACCTGTGAGGATATCTTTGGCGGTCACCATGAGGATTGGACCGCTCGCATCCTGTTGGAGTCGCCCCCCATCAATCGTCTGTTGCGCCAGGTGGATGCCGATCTACCCGAGATGATCATCGCGACTTACCGCAAGCAGCATTCACTGCCCTTGGTCAGTCAGCTGATTTCTAGCCAGTTAGACTGCGATCGCCTCGATTATTTAATGCGGGATACCTACTTCACTGGCACCTCCTACGGCAACCTCAACCTCGACCGCATCCTCACCGCCCTGCGCTACGACCCCTGGCGACGGGAAGTGGTCGTCGCAGCGAAGGGCCAGGGGGCAATTGAGCATTATCTGATTGTGCGATCGCTCATGTACGCCCAGGTCTACAACCATCCCAAAAACATTGCTGCCGCCTGGGGCCTCAACCAAACCTTCCGCCGTGCCCGCGACCTCTACCAAGCGGGTCAGCTCAAGACTGATGCCACGATGTCAGCCTGGTTCTCCCAGTCCAGCATCAGCGGAGACCCAAGCAAGGCAGAGGAGCCCCCCCTTGGGCTGGAACATTACCTAGCCGCCGACGACAATGTCTTCAGCTACCACCTGCAATGCTGGCAACACCAGGGACAATGCCACAATGACCCGCTCCTAGCCGACCTCAGCAACCGCTACGTGGACCGCCGTCTCTTCAAAGCCAAAGCCCTACCGGAGAACCTCCATGCTCAGAAGGAAGCTTTGCTCGAACAAATCCACGCCCTACTGGAGCACCGAGGCCTCAGTCCAACCCACTACGCTGGCCTAGAAGTCGCCTTTAGCCGGGGCTACAAGCCCTATAAAGAAGGCATCCGCGTCCAAACCGCCACCGGCACACGCGAAATTGGTGAAATTTCCCCCCTCATTCGCGCCCTCGTTCAAACCCATCAAACCACTTGGCTGATTTATCCCACGCTGATCGAGAATGAAGTTCAAGAACTCGTCAACAATAGCGCTGCCTAGGGAAACCTTAATCGGCTATTCGCCGATTAATTCCTGGAAATCACTGCGCGCCCGAATCTTCTTGAAATCCGCATCCACCCGTGCCATCTCTAGATACACCTCGGGATGCTGCTCGATTGCCACTTGCAAATCCGCCACCGCATTATCCGCATCGCCAATTTGCGCGTAACAAGTCGACCGGTTATAGCGACAGTCAAAATGGTCCGGCTCTAAATCCACCACCAAACTAAAATCATCGATCGCCTTACGGTGCCGACCTAAATGGGCATAGGCCACCCCTCGGTAATAGGCCGTGCTGACCCGCTCCGGGCTGTGAACCAAGGCCTTGGTGTAGCTATTGATGGCCTCACGGTAGCGCTGCAGCTTCCCCAGAGCATTGCCCCGATTTTCCAGCACATCTACGCAATTGGGACGCAAGGCTAAAACCTTGCCATAGCTAGCGATCGACTCCTCATAACGCTCCAGGTTATAGAGCACATTAGCCCGACCATTCCAGGCCTCATCTTTCGTGGGGCGCAGCAGCACTGCCTCGTCATAACAAGCCAAGGCCTCCTCACTCCGCCCCAAGGCGAATAGCAAATAACCGCGATTTTGCCAGGCCTGGTAGTAATCCGGCTCAACCTCCACCGCCCGCTCAAAGTCTGCCAGGGCCTCATCCCAATTGCCTCGCTGGCCATGTAAAAAGCCCCGGTTATTCAGCGCCCTGGCATAGTTCGGCTCCAATGCTAGCGCCTGGTCATAGCAGCCTAAAGATTCATCCAGACGGTTCAGCTTCCGCAGCACCACGCCTCGACCATTCCAAGCCTCTGGCAAGTCTGGCGACAGTGCTGAAGCATATTCCCAATTCTCCAGGGACTCCTGATGGTTCCCCATGCGGTCCAACACCTCTGCCCGCTGCATCCAAGCCGCGTCCCATTCGGGGTTCAGTGTCAAGCAGCAATTGCAACTGGCTATCGCAGCTTCATAATCCCGTAACCGCAGCAATGCCTCCCCTCGCTGGAGCCAATGACCTAGATTTCTGGGCTCTGCAGCGATGCGGCGATCGCATTCATGCAGTGCTTCCTTAAGCGCCAAAAAACGCTTCTTTGCATGGCCCGGTGAGACCTTGATCTTGTCAAAGTCAATGCTGTTTTCTTCAACAGCAACTTCTAAGTTTGTAGATACCGAGCTAGTCTCAGCTTGGTTTGGCTCAAGGCGAGTCATAGGACTGACAAATCAAAATGAAGCTCAAATTCGCAACCGGGCCATCCCTTAGTGAATTACCTTATCGCATTTCGCCTAGACCGATAGGTTAGTGACAGATTGACAAGAAGGTTATGGCCCCCCACGCTACATCCCAGTCCCGTCAAGAGTCGGTTGCCCCTAACGCCACCGCTACAAAACAAAAGATTACGAGGCTAGGCCTCATAATCTTTTCTAATCATTTTGAGCAACGACTGCTCAAGCTCTAACGACTCACAATTCCTGACCACTGAACCTTCTTCTCCCCCGTCCGGCGATAGGAAAAGAACTGTTCTGGCTGCTGAAACGTGCAGTGAGGTGCAATGGAATATTGAGCATCCGTCAGGCCAAGCTGCTCCAGCTGCAAGCCATTCACAAGCCGTACATCTAACCGTGCCTTACCCGCTTCTGAATCGGGCAGCACCGGTGGCAGGGACATCGACATCAACTCCTTAATCACCTCAGCTTCAGCCGTAGCATCCACTAACATCCCGCCGGTTTTCACTGCCGTCGCAATATCCACCTGATACACCGATCCATCAATAGCCGGTCCCAAAGCCACGCGTAAATCTGCGACCTCACTCCCCTGGGCCAAAAACAAACGCACCGCCTCTGGCAAAATCTGGGCCGCTGTTCCTCGCCACCCCGCATGGACCGCAGCCACCTGTCCTGTCTTCACATCTCCCAGCAAGGCCGGTGTGCAATCTGCGGAACAGGCCCACACCGCTTGGCCATGGGCCGTTGCCAAAATGCCATCAGCCTCATCAAAAGTCTTCCCCGCACTGGATTGAGCCACATTGCCAGCGGGTGCATCCTCCCCAGCCAATGGCGAAGGCGGCACCGGCTCCATGGCAGCAGTATCCATCACACGATTGCCATGGACCTGCTTGACTCGGAACACCTCAGCCTCAGCGTTCAAAGCTTGAGTCAACACAGCGGGCGTTTGGGGCCAGCTAGCTTGGGAAAAGAAGCCATGGGCCCAATCAGCTAATAAATCACAGGTTAAATAAGTAGACCCATTCGTCGTTTGCCACTGCCACTGCGCCATGGAACGTCCCTTAAGAGCAACAATATAAAGATGGAAACCAGTTGAGATTTTAAAACCGTCTCAATTCAACAATTTCAAACCACCAGGGGCCATCTCAGCCCTACCTAGGCTACAGCAGTCTCAGCGAGAGAAATGTGCAGCCACTTGAGACACCGAAAGTCCCTTGCCATCTTCCCCTTGCCTTGTCCTCCTTTGATTCAGAACGTTTCTACAAAAATCTGAAGCTGCCCGAAGAAACGCCCTTCACTATCCAGCTTCAAGTTCACGAACAACTGCCCTCCACCAATGACTATGCACAGCAGCTCATGAACCGAGGTGCAGCACCAGGCACCATTGTCCTGGCCCTCCAACAAAGTCAGGGCAAAGGCAGCCAGGGCAAGCAATGGCGATCGCCTTCCGGCGGTCTATACCTCTCCCTTGGCCTTCGCCCGAACCTACCAGCCCCAGAAGGTCATCGCCTCACCCTGGGTAGTGCTTGGGGCATTGCCACAGTCCTCAACCAACAATTGGCCCTGCCATCCAACAGCGCAATCCACATCAAATGGCCCAACGACCTTCTACTCCAAGGCAAAAAGCTCGGCGGCATCCTCACCGAATCCAAACTTCGCGGCAGTTTGCTCCATCAAGCCGTCATCGGAATAGGACTCAACTGGTGCAATCCCGTGACCTCCCCCGGAATCAGCCTCCATTCCATCCGGTCGGAGGAACGTAATCACGGAATAGAGAGTCTAGATGCTCTAGCAGCACTCGTAACTCAAGGTTTAGCCCTAGGCTATTGCCACTGGAGCCAGAACATCCCTCCCTTGCCTCCCCTCATAGAAAAATATGAATCCCTACTCTCAGGAATACACAGACCTGTGAGAATCTCTCCAGAGAAAATGGGCACTATGGAAGGGATTAACTCCAACGGAGAATTAAAAGTTTTGGTAAACACCGAAACGCTTCTCTTTTCTCCAGGCACCATTAACTTAGGTTACGATTAGGGTAGAGCCATATATAGGCCTTCAGCCCCCACTTAAAATGAGCTGCTTCCGAGGCATCAAGCCTTTCAGCAGCGTTTCAGACTATTTGTAGTTTTATCCTCGCCCCAAGCATGACCTTGCAGCCAAACAACTCCTCAAACGGACGAATCTCTCCCCTAGTGGTTCGTTCCCTTGGCTGTCTTGGCAGCGCGAGCCTATTAAGTAGCAGCTTGATTATTAATGGTCTAGCCTTAGCCCAAGAAGCAATCGATGCTCCTCTGGAGCCTGCTCCAATTGCGGCGATTGAACCCGCTTATGTAGAACCTGAGCCGGTTTATGTAGAACCTGAGCCGGTTTACATTCCTCAAGCCGAACCTGCAGCTACTTACGTCGAGCCTGAGCCTGCTTACGAAGAACCTGCTTACTACGAGGCTCCAGTGGCTTACGAAGAGCCAGCCTACTACGAGGAGCCAGTCTATGAAGAGCCGGCCTACGAAGCTCCTCTCCCAGCTCCTATTTTAGAATCTCCTGTCGTCAACCTGACTCCTCAGGACCTTGAACCTGCTCAGGTTTACCAGGATTATGCAGCAGAAACTCAGGTAGAAACGGTCTTCGATGCTCCCCTCGAAGATTACGCTCCTCGACCTGAACTTGCTCCGGTGGAAAGCGCAGGCGGCAACTTCATTGATGACTCTGATCTTTACTCAACAGGCGCAACAGGCAGCGAAGCCGTCTACGCCGAAGATGCAGAGCTTCTGTCCAACCCTGAAGTCATCGTCAACGAGCCCAGCGTTAACCAGCCTGGCACTCCAAATGTCACTCCAGCAGGCGTAGCCGCTCCAGCAGAAGCCGTCGCAGGTTCTCCAACAGAAGCTGTGGCCGGTTCTCCAGCAAGCGTTGATGCTCCCTTAACCGCCGATGCTGCGCAAGCTGCCCCCACAAACGTCAGCCCTGAGCAAGCTGCCAAAATTCAAACGGCAGTTCAGCCAACCTTGAATAATCCTGGGCGCAACGGACATTTACCTGCTCCCGCCAGTGCCGCAACCACAGAAATTGCTGGCAGTGCGACCCATAACAATGGATATAGCGTTACTTACCCCACCTCCAGCCCTCTCGGTGTGGCAGTGCACAGTCTGGGACAAAACCTTGCTCCTTCGCTGAATATCGGCAGTTACTTTGCCCGCACCCAGCGTCCCAATGCAGTTCAAGGCAATGGCGATCGCCAGCTCCTTTTCCCCCTATCCATGCCCGCCCCCATCTCCTCAGTATTTGGCTGGCGCACCCACCCCATCTTCGGCAATCGCCGCTTCCACAGCGGCACCGACCTAGCTGCGGAGCAAGGCACCCCCATCGTTGCAACCCTCTCTGGAAAAACCAGCACAGCGGACTTTGTGGGCGGATATGGCCTCACCGTCGTCCTCGACCATGCTGACGGCAAGCACCAGACCCTCTACGGCCACATGTCTGAAATTTACGTCCAACCTGGGCAAATCGTCCGTCAAGGTGAAGTGATTGGCCGTGTCGGCAGCACCGGTAACTCCACAGGGCCCCACCTTCACTTCGAAATTCGCGAATTGACCAATGACGGCTGGGTCGCGATTGATCCAGGTCGCTTCCTCGAAGGCTCCATCGCGCAGCTAATGCAACTGCTCCGCAACCAGCCCATGCAACCCATCAGCATTGCTCAAATTCCCATCAAGCTGAGCCCTGGGCAGCTCGCTGGCGTTCAGCCCCAGCAGAAACAACAGCAACAACCGGTGAAGCTAGCGACTGGCCTCAAACCGCTGTTGCAAAAGCAGAATGAAATCAGCTTCAAACCCATGACTCCCTTGGAGCAAAAGGTCGTTGAGGTGGTTAAGGCTTTAGAAGGTTCAGCTCCTGTAGGTAGCGCGCTCGCTCCAAGCAGTGTCAGCTTCCCAGCATCTCAAACGGAGTTGTCCTACACAATTCCAAAGCAAGCTCCTATCGTCAGTCAAGCAGCTTTGCTAAAGCAAAACGAAGTCCAGTAATAGAAAGACCAAACCAAGAAGAGAAAGAAAGGCCCAGAACTAAATGTTTAGTTCTGGGCCTTTCTTTCTCTTCTTGGACAAAATACAAAGCCAAATTGACTATGCATCACACTCTTCGTCACTGCCCTCACTCATTGCACCGAGCACAGTTTCTACAATTACGCAGCGGCGGGTATTGTCTCTGGACACCTCAATTTTGAAGACATAATCAGAGCCAGCCGGTACAGTCGGAAGACCATCAGTGTTGATACTGCCATCAAAATTGAAGCGATATTCGTTACTCGCATGATTAGGAACAGTCGCGAGAGTTAAACCTGTGTCCTTCGTTTCATTCCCTAACACTTCCGTTGAGATTTCAGCGACTCCAGCCGCTAAAGAGCCTTGACCTCGCTCAACAAACTTAGTGACAGAAGGACCACCTGGGGCATTTGGGTCAAGCGACACGCCATAAGTTGTGCGCTTATTGATTGCATCCGCTTGGGCTTCACGCATAGTCTGCAGCAGCTCTTTATTGGCAGTACTGACTCGCTGCCGATTTGCAAATGTAAGCCAACCGGGGGCCGCGATCGCAGCTAAAACACCAGCGATGACAACAACGACCAAAACCTCAGTTAATGTAAAACCAGACTGATGAACAAGCTTTCGCTTAGGCAAAGAAGCAAACGAAAAAGAGTGACGCAGCATAATTTGATTACTCAACCCAGAATAGAATTGCTTATTTGTTAACGAATAACTCGATCAATCACGCCACGCATCGTCACACGAGTTTGCAAAGTAGGCAGAAAACTATCGGTCCCTGTCCCACCGCGACCGTTAGCATTACCACGAAGGAAAACAACAGTATCCTGAATTTGGCCAACCCGAGGATTACCAGGCTGGGCCGGATCTCGAGTGTTTTTCAAGCACACAAAGAAAGCAGGTTTAGGATTAGCAGCATCTGGTTTAGGGATCATGTAATAGTTAACAAAATCATCCCCTGGGTCGGGCGTGTCCGGAGTAACTGAATCACCATCAATAACCGAATCCCCTGGAATATTCAAAACACCACAATCATCAGGCTCCTGAGCACGTAGTGCAACTTGATCGGGCGGCGTTGCATTATCAATAAAATCAACATAATCGATCAGAACTTGAGCACCACCATTAGGTGTGCCGGCGTTTCCTTGAGTACCTGCACAAGTTTGCTCTTGACAATCCACTATTCCACCACCAGTTGCGTCAGCGGGACCATAGGGCCAGGTTGTAAAGCCGCTGCTACCAATTTCCGCTGGATCCACATACCCGTCGTTACGTTCCAAGGCTGCAACGTTAGAGTACTTATCTAATTCGTAGCGAGCGATCCTAGATTTGCCTTTCCATTTATCAGCTGCATCATTAACAACCTGAAAGTAAGCCACCAAACTATAGTTTTGCCGCTTCAGCCAAAGGTTATTACACTCATTTGCCAAGGGACCGGGGTTACCGTTAGCCAACAAGCCAAAATCTAAACAGCCTCCCCCAATATTGTTAGGGTTGAAGTCTGGCAAGCCTGTCCCTTCAAGATTTGGAACCGCACTCGTTTTCCAGAAAGCCAGGACAGGACGATAGTTAGCGCCTTGAAGAGCATTAGGTAGGAAGTCAATATAGCTCGGAACAGAAGCAGGTTCTTCAGGATGTGGAGTTCCTTCGTAGATGTAAACTGCCTGCCGTAAATCAGAGGCAATGTAGTTTAAGGCGAGCTGCATCTCTCGCTGGGTTTCAGTGCGCACAGACTCTCGTTGCTCAGTACCCACCAGTTGGACAACTAGGCCCAACAACGCACTGACGATAATGCTAGAGATAATGACAACAACCAGTAGCTCTGTCAGGGTAAAGCCTTCTGTGCTAGTCATGGCGGCTAATACATCTGCTTTTCGTCTTAGGTGTTTTTCTATCCAGTTGTTTTTCATTCTGCTCGACCTCTTGCGGTTAATATTCTTCTACCAAACCCTGATGATGAAGAGAGTTCATCAATTTATTCGGCGCAGGGCATCAATCCCAGTTGGCATTTTGCATCGCAGCAAGTCCTCCCCCCTCGGTGCCACGAATCATCTCCGTGTAGAAGGCAACGAGAGGACGATTAACGCGACTGCCTGAACCGGTCGTAAACTTAAGGTTAGAGGGCTGGTTCTCAAGAGTGTTTACGGGCTGGCCGTTAGCGCCAATAGCTTCAGAACCATAAACCCTGACCCCCATCCGAAATGCAACAACGTCTCCAGAAGCAACAGTTGCACCATCTTCACGGAATGTTTGAAGCAGCAAGAAATCATTATCAGTTTGTACAAGCTGAAGTGCTGTACAAGGTGCGGCAGTGGGGACCGGATCACCCGCACCAGGAGGCGTACAGATGCTTGTTGGGGCAGCCACTTGCTCTACCGTGCTTTTAGTAGCACCTGCTGCAATGGGAGGAAGTTGGGGGTTAATGCCGTTGGCACCATCCTCATAAGGAGTACTGCTCAACATCAGCAGCCGAACACGCTCAATTTCCCCTTGGGCCAGCTGCATGGCTTGTTCGGTTCGGCGGTTGCTAACCCGCGTTGCTGTCGCAATGAATATTGGTGGAGTGATGACAGCCAAAGTAAAGGTAATCACCAGCATCGCGACCAAAGCTTCAAGCAGTGTCACGCCAGAATCTACAGCCTGAGCACGGGAAGCCGAAACTGGGTCAGCCACTGCCCGAGATGAGAGGAGCTTGCTTTTTAAGTAGAAGAGAGTAAAGCGATTCATGGCAGTTTTTTTCCGATACATCTAGCGCAATTACGGATCACTCAAAAGGCTTATGGGCAAGCTGCAGCATCAACGGTGGGGTCACCCACAGCACATCTCAAGGTGACGATGTAGGGGTCATCAACGGGTAGTTCGCGATAGAACTCACTGCGAATGTTTGATGGACTTGCAAAACGCTGGGCAATAGGTGCGGGCTGCACAAGTTGCAAGGCGGTGTCATAACCCCAGCGACGATTGGGAGGAGCATAGTACTTAATACGTTCTGGGCCCACCCCTAATTGACCAGGCTCCCAAGAATCTTGGTCAAATGGACCTGTAGCAGAATTGCTAAAAGCAAGCTGGTAAATAGAACCAGAAATCCACATGTTTCGGCCACCAAAATCCTCAAGGAAGCGAGGGAAGTTATGCAAACCGCCGTTACTCTGGTTGGCACGAGATGGATTCGTTCCGCTAACCATCAACATATTCATGTACGTGTTGGCAGGGGCATCAATCTGCGGCTTTCGCTCATTATCATTGCGATTTCCATCTTGAAAGCGATAGAAAGAACGATTGTTATCGCGCAGTCCATACTCTCGCTCTTCTCCACCAAAGTCTGCACAGGAAGAACCGGAAACCAAACCTAAGCCCGCACCAGAACCATCATCTTCTCGGGTTAGGTCAGGATCAGCACAATAGATCGGGAAACCACGCTGGGAGATTTTTAGGGGTACATCGTAGTTAACAGCAGCATCCACATCACCGCGAAGTGAGACAGAGCCATCTTCACGCACCCAAGTCAAATCCCAATCATTAGGGCGATTCAAAGTTCTGAAACCAGAGCGAGCGCCATTACCGTCATCGTTCAGAATGCCTTGGGATATCCAGCCGTCAACAAAGTTATCTGAAAGCAGTGAAATGCCGTCACCAACGACTTCTGATGCTCGCCAGGAGTCTTGATCTCCCACAGCAAAGCGCACATCATTATCATCTCGAGTAAAGAAATTTCCCCAATTATTCGCTAATGCAGTCTGAAATTCATACAGTAAATTCCCCGTCGTTCCATCTTCACTGTGGAGATTAAAGTCTCCCATCATGTAGACAGGGTTATCAGAGACAAAAGACATGCCTCGCTCGTCCGCATCATCAACCGTCCGTCCGTTGTCGCTAACGCGACGCAAGTCAATACCATTGCGAAGGCGGAAACCATAGGGGCGACGATCCGGGTCTGGATAGAAATCAACTGCCTTCGGGCTAATCCCGTTAATGGGATTGACTGGCGGATCTTGAGGTGTAGTACTCACCGCATCCATCAAGTAGTTTGGATCGATGGTGTCGTTAACATAGTTCAGCCAGGCCTGGCCCCAAGCGAGACGGGACGGGGAAATAGCTCTTGGTCGTGCGATCGCATCTTCTCGCACTGTATCTTCGCGGAAGGCATAGATCGCAGCACCGGTACGAGTTGGAGCCTCACCTGGGTCCAGAATTTCTGGCAATGGCAGCCACCAGTCAATGTTCACCATTCCGCCAAGGTTATTGACGCCCTGGATAGCAGTTCTGCGCAGCAGGTCTAAGTCAACATCTGTAATACGTACCGCCATGGCTTCGCGGCCATTGAAAATCCCCTTTTCTAGAAATGCAGGGAATACTTCAGCAGCACCCACACCAGTGTTGTTGGTAATGCGGTTAATTCGCACATTACCAGCATTGGTATCAGGAGCTGGCTGAGACCAATCCCCCACTTCCTTGGGCCTCAAGGCAATTGCGACAGGGTCAACAGCCTGATAAATATCGTTTGTCGTGTTCCAACTAGAACCGCTCGTATTTGCCCGATTGAAAGTGTAGGCATTGCTAAAATCAGCCCCATTAACTTCCAAGGAACTGCTGGTGTAAGGCTCACTCTGGGGTTGAGCACGGGCAGCAATCTGGGCAGGACTTAAACCTGTTGTATCAGCCAGTTGACCATCATGGGCATGATCTCTATCTGGGAATATATAAGCCAAAGAAGGATACTTTGGACCGGAAGGACAGATAGTGAGCGCTAATGTGAGGAAGTCCCCTTCAGCTGCCACAGGGTTACCAATATTATTTGCGGGGTTGCCCAGACCAAAGTAATTATTGGCTTCAAAGTCGCAATTTAAAGTAACCTCGTCCCCTTGAAAAAGGGGCTGGCCCAAAATATTTTGGCCATTCGCCACTGTGTAGGTGTAGCCCTCGTTAGAGAAACCTTGGGAGCGATCGCGCATTATCTGGAAGCGCTCGTGAATAGCGACCAGATTGTCATATTCTGCCTGGTCAATCGCGTCAGGGCCTGTAACGAGGAGCAACGACTTCAGCAGAATTTCTGGAGGGATAGAAGCCGCAGGATTTTCAAGGTTGAAAATCGGTTGATTTGCAATGACAGTATCTGCAACGTACGTTTGAGGGTCATTCGTACCCTTATCGCCATCTCCGTCATAGGTAACCCTTACTTGATCGGGTTGACCGCCTGACAATACAATCTCAAGCAAATTTGCGTTGGGGTCCCCCAAGACTCCGATTGAATTGACGAGGTCCGGATCCTCCAGAACCGTTTCATCAATACCTGGGTTATTCAGAACATCGTCAATGTTGTAAGCCAACATGCCCAGAGTGCAGGAAGCAGTTTGCAGCGTCGTCCGGTCTGCCAAACTCAGCTGGCTATAGGTTGTATTTCCGTAGGCAGCTCTACCATTCAACTTATCCATGACCCGGCGAAGGTTGGAGAAGTCCCCCCACATGGATTGAATCGGGTAAGGATGGACTACGGGACCAATGCCACCATCCCGCTGATTATTCGCGCGGAATGCCGTCGAATTTGCAGCATCGTTGCCATTGTTGCCATCCCGCGTATCTTGGAAAGCGGGGAAAGCACCCGCTGGGTCTCCAGCAAAATAGGCTAAGTTGTCCAATGCACTGCGCAAAGCGCCGTTGGTAGGGTCTCCGACCTGTCCATCAACGGCTTGCTGGAAAGACTGAGAAGCATTCGATAATCCAGCGCTATTGACTTCACCCGCACCGATGTAGCCCAGGGGGTAAAATTCCCAACCGTTGGTGCCATGACCTGTCAAGAAGCTCACGTCCGGGTTATTGTTACCAGTTTGAGACTCAAACGTGGTGCTATCAATAATGTTTTGCTCAGTGCCGAAGTGGGAAGCAGCGGCAACACAGGCAAGAGGATACTCGCCATCAGCCATCAAATAGTGATAGAGAGATGACGTCTGAGCCGCTGCCACATTGGTACGAAGTGACTTCCATTGACGCTGCTCATGGAGACGCCCCTCCCCTTGAATGCTGCCGATTGTGTTGTTCTGTACAGGAGCTCCAGTCGAATCAACGACAGGAATCAGAGTTCCATTCAGCTCAACTCCTGTAGCCCTAACATCAGCGGCATCAGCAGGAGCAGGGTACAAGGGATCAAAGTCAAGAAGCCCGTTGTTATTGAGGTCCTCTTCTGGGTCTAATGTACCGTTGCCATTGACATCAGATTCTGTAGCCCAGCCATCAACATTTCCCAGCTCTAACCGCTGGCCCACAATGACACGCACACCTTGAGACTTAGCACGCTGCTCCCAATAACCTACAAGACCATAACTCTCTTCATCAGTTGTATTACTGGCTGGAGGTGCTGTTCGAGTTAGGCGATCAAAGCTAGCCTGCTGCTCTGCCAGATTGTCTCCAGGCGAAGAAGCGACTGTGACCTCATTTGTCGTTGGGTCAGAAACACTAAATGGATTACCTGGGGTAGAGACAGGAGCAGGAACGTAAGGTTGCTCGCTGTAAAGAGGCTTCCCCCAACGACCATCTGCACGGTAAGTATCATCGACAAAGGGCGTTGGCTGATACTCATTGTGGAGACGTTCATCCTCCACCCACCAATTCAACCCAGCTCCACCATCTTTATTCCAGGCAGCTTGCTGTACATCTGGGTCAAGATTGTCACTATTGGCCCGAGTTCGGTTCTGAGCCTGGGTTAGCAGCAAGACTGGGTCTAAGGCCACTACACCAGGGTCAGCAACAGCATCTACAACCGAATCATTTCCGCCATTTAACTGCGTCGACCCACCAGGAGGATTACCCAAAGCATCCGTGTGTGGAAACAGCTCTGCCCGGCCATTGAAGTTGTTATCCCTCAATGTGCCAATGACAAACTGCCCTCTGAAAGGAGTACCACCGTTGAGATCGTTACCGCCCTCCCCTGTGGTCGGGTCATCGTCGATATCGCCAGCCTCAGTGATAACAGTCTGAGGAATATCACCCATCACCACCTCGGAGTTATCAGGCGTATAAACGCATGAGAAAGGTGAGGAGATAGGATAAAGCGCGACACGAGTACCGCCGACCACATAACTACCAGCAACGTTCATGGCTCCGTTCCAACGGAAATCAGGACCGGGGAAGATCTCCATGTCGTTGCGGAACCAGGCTCCCCACTTATTACCCAGGTTTGCCTGCTTATCCTGCTGCATTTCCAATGTCGTCACGACACCGGTTCGGGGGTTTCTAGCAAAGGCATGAACCTGAATGGCCTTGCGCAGCGAAGCGCCGGTCACAGCCTGCCAGCCTTGAAAAGGAGCCAAACTAGGATTGGGGCAGTTGGGGTTACCAGCGCCACCACTCAGATTAATCGGGCCGTTACGGACTACCAGATTCTCTGCTTTCTCAGCATCCGTATCTTGAATCGCAACCAAATCAACGTTTGCATTACCCGGCAAAGGGTCTCGATCAAACGAGGCATAGCTTAGAACAGAGTAACCAACCTGTACTTCTTTGCCAGGGTTTGCAGCAGCCTCGGCAGGGGTGTCGGGCCCAGTATTCGGATCGCCGTCGGCGTCAAACCAAAACGTCCAAGCATTGTCGTCGTTACCATCACCATTTAGATCCACCCGAGTCTCATCGGGTAAATCGTAATTTCCAGGATTGCTTAAAGCGTTGACGATATCGCCTTCTGAAGGAAGAGCTGGAATCGTATCTTCAGTAAACAGAAACTCTAGCTTTGCCTTGGCACGCTCGATCGCAGGGGTAGTAGCATTGAAGATTTGCCGCTGCTGGCGCTCCCCAATAATCTGATTGGTCCGGGTTCCAGTACGGAAAATTAGAATTCCGAGCACCAGGGAGAGCATGACCAACAGCAAGGTCACCGTGGGCAAAATAAAACCGCCCTCTGAGGTAGCAGGACGGCCAACAAAGCCGCCACGCATCAGCCAGAAGCGCTCTTGAGACGTGAGCTTCTGATTTAACTGCGTCGCACTACGGAGAAGCTTTTCAAGCGCCTGGTTAATTTGCTTCTTCGCCATGGGTCTATTGCCTCACCAATGTGGATGCTAAAAGGTTTAAGAGAATTGCCAAGCGGGCTGAGCCCTGCCCGATGCATTGTTTTTGCTGAGGTCACTACCCCTTTCACTGGCCGAGCTTTTACTTAAGTAAATGTAGAGCGAGCAAAAGTTGTATGACTGTGATCTGAGCTAGTTGAAGTGCAAGATCACCATGCATCGATCCTACACAGATTTAAGTGCGATCGTGTCAGTAGACGCCAGGGGGAAGGCAGCGCTTCATAGAAGCCTCAAAATCTATAGCCTGAGCAGATCGCGGTTAATTCTAACGGTAAAAATCAGAATTTGGGGTTTCACTGAGCAGGATGCTCAGTGAGGTTATGAGCCAGGACGCAAACTAATCCGTAAAGTTCCCTCTCCAATTAATCCGGAAATTATCAAATAAAATTCGCATTAGCTTTATTGTTCCCAGCTCAGGAAAGCCAAAGACAGAGGCCACCCAGGCAGGAGAGAACTGTGGCGAAGGCGATCGCTGTCAGAAATAAGACCCAAGGTACGCGATAACTGATTCGCAACCTTTGGGCTGTCTGATCTCCCACAAACTCCATAATTGCTTCCTTTGTCCGACTGGCCTGACGGAACTTAACGCTGAAGGGAGCCAGCGGAATCTCTTTCTCGTAGGTGAAAATTGAGGTGCGGTAGCGATAGCCACCTTTAGCGGATTGGAGATTGGTTTCAGCCCCTACCATCGGCATAACCTTCTGGTTACGCCAGGCAATCCCGAGCAGATTTGCCCCTCGCAGGCGACAACTGATGAGTTGGGTAACAGAGCGTTCACAGTCCAGCCTGGTCCACACGGGCAGGACCAAGACCAGCATCAGCATTAGGACAACGCCGACTCCCAACAATCCCCCACCCCAAATTTTGCGAGGAGAAAATGGTAACGAGAAGGTAGAGCGCTTTTGAGCCAAGGCGATCGCGGACCTCATACAGAACAATGGAGCGAAGGAGACTCCCAGGGAGTCGTCCTACAAAAGTGAGCCTAGTGTACCCAGAGTTTTTATCTGTCGTAGAAAAGCAGTAAATCTCTTGCCCTTGGCGAGGCGAAATCTCGAACTCTTTCAGCTTCTCTATGGGAAGCACCGCCATCACCTATAATTTAAGGCTGCTACGCATGGCTCAAGTCTAGAGCCGGAAACGGTTACGGCGCGTTTGGCAAGGGCTTTTTTAGATGCCTTTTGCCTGGCTCCACGGTCCGATCCAAGCTGGCTTTTAACAAATATTTAAGATAATCGAGGTTGCAATGGCTGGAGAACAGACGCCCTATCTTTTGAGAGCGGTTAAGGGTGAAAAGCTTGAGCGCCCCCCCGTTTGGATGATGCGTCAGGCAGGTCGCTACATGAAGATCTACCGCGACCTGCGGGAGAAGTATCCTTCCTTTCGCGATCGCTCTGAGAATCCTGATCTGGCGATCGAGATCTCGATGCAGCCTTACCACGCCTTCAAGCCCGACGGCGTGATCATGTTCTCGGACATCCTCACCCCCCTGCCGGGCATGGGCATTGACTTCGACATCGTCGAAAGCAAAGGCCCGGTCATTGATCCTCCCATCCGCAGCAAGGCTCAAGTGGATGCCATGCGTCCCTTAGACCCCGAGGAGTCTCTGCCCTTCATCAAGACAATCCTCAACACCCTCCGCAGTGAAGTGGATGACCATACGACGGTCCTAGGCTTTGTCGGTTCTCCTTGGACCTTGGCGGCCTATGCCGTGGAAGGCAAGAGCTCCAAGAACTACTCCGTGATTAAGGGCATGGCCTTTAATGAGCCTGCCTTGCTGCACCAGCTTTTGGGCAACATCGCAGACTCCATTGCCACCTACGTTCGCTATCAGA
Organism: uncultured Pseudanabaenaceae cyanobacterium; assembly: GCA_938002085.1. GTDB lineage: Bacteria > Cyanobacteriota > Cyanobacteriia > PCC-9006 > JAAUQQ01 > JAAUQQ01. Next base: position 1,876 of record CALLAT010000139.1, on the reverse strand, counting down.
TCGACTGTGGCGCTCAAGTGGTGCAGTTGTTTGACTCCTGGGCCGGTCAGCTGAGCCCCATGGACTATGACACCTTCGCCCTGCCTTACCAAAAGCGGGTGATTGACCAGGTGAAGCAGACCCACCCTGACACCCCCATCATCATGTACATCAGCGGCAGTGCCGGTGTGTTGGAGCGCATGGCTCAAACCGGCGCTGATATTGTCAGCGTCGATTGGACCGTGGACATTACCGAAGCTCGTCGCCGCTTGGGTCCTGACATGGCCATCCAGGGCAATATCGACCCCTGCATTCTGTTTGGCTCCAAGGAGACCATTACTTCCCGCATCATCGATACGGTGAAGAAGGCCGAGGGCGCTCGCCATATCCTCAACCTGGGCCATGGTATTTTGCCTGGCACCCCCGAGGAGAATGCGGCTCACTTCTTCGAGACGGCCAAGAACATCCATGAGATTATTGCTGCTGAAAAGTAGTTCTCAGGGTCGTTTTAGAGTTGTTTTAGACCAGGGGTTCGACGGCGTAGAAGTCATAGGAATAGATACCTAAGGCAAAAGCTCGGTCGAGCCCCAGGGTGGATTAAAATTAATCCAACAAATGGTTCAGGTAAGTCAGGGCGGTAAGTGTGACCCGGAAACGTATTTTCATAACAGGCGCCAGTGGCTGCCTGGGTCATTACATCACCGAGCGCCTGATTAATCATTCAGAGCATGAGCTGTTTCTCCTCATGCGGAACCCGGCCAAGCTTCAGCTCAATGTTGAGGCTCGGCCGGGTATTCATGTTTTGCAGGGTGATTTGGGGCAAATTGAGCAGCAGGCCGAATTGCTCAAAACCGTCGATATCGCCATTTGCATCGCGACGGCCTGGGGGGATCCAGCCACCACAAGACTGATCAATGTCGATAAAACCCTGGAGCTCATGGAGCTGCTTGACCCGGAGCGGGTGGAGCAAGTGATCTATTTTTCGACGGAGAGCATTCTCAACCGCGAGAACCAGCTATTGCCCGAAGCGGCTGACATTGGCTCTGATTACATCAAGACCAAGTCGGCTTGTTTTCAACAGTTGAAGCATTTGGCGATCGCCCCCAAAATCACCACCCTCTTCCCCACATTGGTCTTCGGGGGCGACGAACAAAAGCCTTACTCTCACCTGACTGGCGGTCTCAGCGATGTCACGCGTTGGATTTCCCTGATTCGCTTCTTTGGCATTGATGCCAGCTTTCACTTCGTCCATGGTTACGACGTGGGCCAGGTTGTCGCCCATTTAGTCGCCAATCCCCCAGGGCAGAATGCGATCGCAGAAACAGGGGACGTGCGCAAGATGATTCTGGGAAGTCACGCTGTTACGGCCAGTCAGGCGATCGTGGAAATTGCCCAGTACTTCGGCAAGCGCGTCTTTTTCCAAATCCCCATCACTCAGACGCTGGCGGAATTTTTCATCAAAGTCTTTCGCATTGAAGTGGGGCCTTGGGACCGATTCTGCATCCAATATCGCCATTTCACCCATGCCAATCCGGTCAGCCCTAGCAGCTTTGGTCTAAAGACGAGGGGCGAAACTATCACTGACATCTTTAAGCTGAGTGGGGTTGAACCGAAGAAAGGCTGAAGCGCTTATCAATGTCTGGATCGCCTCGTAGGGGCTGGGTTTCCCTGCCCTGGGTTTGGTTCTATGCCGGGTAGGGAGACCCTACCCCTACGGTGGTATCAGGTCTGATTCAATTTCTGCTCCTACGCGATCGCGGCACTGTCCAGTTAAAGAGTGAAGCTCTTAAAGCTCCTACTCAAAAGTAATTCGGCAATCGCGATAGGTCTTGTGATGAATCCCATGGCCATAGCTGGTGTGCGCTTTCCGCCCTGTCCCCAATGAGGTCGAACCCAG
>CALLAT010000138.1 GCA_938002085.1 uncultured Pseudanabaenaceae cyanobacterium | reverse complement strand
AGGGTTAAGCAATATAAGCCAAACTTATCAATTGAGCGTTTGGCGCAAAATATGGCGGCCAAAAATCAGGGGCTGAAGCCTATGTATTTCAAGCATTTTGAGCTTATGGCACTTCGTTGCAGCTACGCTTGCATCACCCCTTATTCGCTAACCACATCGCATCCTCCCCAGCTCAATAGATCAATTTTGCTTTGGTCTATTCGGACTCGAACAACCAAATCATTCGACCAGGGCAATAAATTACTTCTAATTCAGCACAAGTCAAATCAAAAGATCTAAGCCTCACATTAATCTTATTTAAGACAAGAGGCAAGACTCAAATTGAGACTCAAAAGAGACACGCAATCTCAGATTTCATACCAAAAATCTCACTTAAGACTCAATAGAAGAATCAAGAAAAGACTCTTTTAAGACAATGAGACAATTAAGAGTCAAATAAGTCTAGTCAACTAGACTTATTTGACTCTTAAGAAAATAAAACGAAAACAACAAGCAAGGCACCTCAATTGTCAGAGCGGAGCTGCGAGAAGTAAACAACAAACAGCAGCCTTACAAAAGAATCATTTAAGACTCAGCTTGAGACCTTAGTCGAGTCTTAAATGAGATCACGAGATTTGGGTTGCAGCATTATTCAACTTAAGCACCTCCAAATAACGCTCCGTTACAGCCTCTTGCGAGAACTGCTTTAACCAAGTCTCAGGAGCTTCTAAGATATGATTAGAGAGGCTTTCGGCCATTGCTGTTGCCATAGTCTCCCAATCCCCCACAGGCACCAATCTGCCATACTTTCCGCCTGCCAACACTTCACTAGGACCACAAGGACAATCCGTTGAAACCACTGGAACGCCTAGGGCGATCGCCTCAATCAAGACATTAGACAACCCCTCCCAAGCTGAAGACAGCACAAACAGACTAGATCGAGCCAAATAACGGTGAGGGTTGGCCACAAAACCCAGCAACTTAACTGAATCTTTCACCCCAAGTTGCTTAGCCAATTGCTCCAATTCCACATGCTGCTGCCCCGCTCCCAGCAACACTAAACGACAGTCTTGTTGCTTTTGCAACTTTGCAAAAGCTCGCACCAACGTCGCAAAATCCTTCTGCGGCTCTAACCGTCCAATACCCAAAATAACGGGTGGTTCTCCCGGTTGAAACCAAGGATGGTCAAGAGATTCAGCAGCTTGCTCCTCAAGGCTTGGCGTAATCACCGGATTGTAAATCACATCAATCTCATCCTGAGAAAGCTTCGCAACCTGCGACAGATCCGTTGCCGCCCCTTGGGATACAGCCACTACATGGTCTGCCCAAGAATAAAACCAACGCGACAATAACGGGGCCCAACGATCTGTCCGCCGTCGCTCAGAATGAATCGACAGCGTATTATGCTCAATCACCAAAACCTTGGTTTTGCGATTGCCCTGCAAACGAGCTAAAGCCCTAGCCCACAAGGAAATCTCACTGTTGTAATGCAAACCCGTAATCAAAACATCTGGTTGAACCGTCTTCAGATAGTTGGCTAGCTTCGGCAGGCCCTCCACCATGCGAGGCGCAGCCAAATCCACCACATTCACAGCATCTGGCACTTGGCTCATAAACGGTCCACTAACCGTATTCAGCACCAAATCCACCGCAATGCCGCGAGCCACCATGCCCGCCATCAAATTCACCACAACCCGCTCAGCACCGCCGCCGTAAAGCAGCCGCATATAAAATGCAATCCTCGGCTGCTGACTCTCCGAGCTACAAGCATCAACTACGGAGCGTTCTGGAGTTACTGTCACCATGGTTCAGCCTATATCAAAGAAAATAGCACCCGTCCCTGACAGCAAAGTCAACATAATTAGTCGAACGAAATGATGGGAAAACCAACCTGCACAGTCAGCCCATCAAGTTGAACTTCGTTAATTCGCGATCGCAAGTTCCCGTTCCACATCCGGCACCTCAGGTAACGGAATCTGCAAAGCAGTGGCATAGCGTTCCACCGCCTGCTCTACCTCAAACTGTTCTAACCAAGTCTGACTCACAGTCCGAGCTGGCTGGTCCAAAGCCAGTCCTAAAGCCTTGGCCATGGCTTTAGGACTACCCGGCGGCACTAAACGTCCCCGCTGCTCAGCCAACAGCTCAGCTGGACCACTGGGACAATCAGTCGCAACGACCGGACAGTCCAACGCCAGCGCCTCAATCATCACCGTAGGCAAGCCTTCCCAACTCGAAGACAAAGCCAAAACCCTAGCTCGCTTGAGATAAGCTGCTGGGTTATCTACAAAATCTAGAAATTCCACGCGATCGCTAATTCCTAGCTCTGTAGCCATCTGTTCTAAGGCCACGCGATCGCGACCCCCGCCTACCAACATCAAGCGAACCTCAGGCCGTTCTAACAACAGCAACGCAAACGCTTGGAGTAATAAACCAAAGTTCTTTTGTCGAACGAACCGCCCCATACCCATCACCACTGGGGCAGCGCCAGGCTGTAACCACTCATGCTCAATCTCATCCTCAGCCTGCTCATACAAGGCCTTCGAAAGCACAGGGTTATAAAGCACCTGAATATCATTTAGATCAAGTCGAGCTGTGGGAGCCAAGTCCGCCGCAACCCCTTCGGAAACAGCTAAAACCTGGTCAGCCAAAGGATACAAACAACGCACCAATATTGGGCTAAACCGAGCCTGCCATTGCTCCACATAGCGAGATTCCAAAGTCAAATTCGTATGCTCTGCCACTACGCAGCGAGTCCTTCCCCCAGCAGCCTTCACTGCTAGAATCGCCGTCTCATTCAAATAGTGCATCGCTGAAAGTAGCACCGGCGGCTGCACTCGCTTCAAATACTGCACCAGAGCACCGCACCGCACCAAGGTCCGAAAAACAGGCCGCTGCCAACTCAATGCCCAACGACCAACCTGCCAATGCTCTAACGCAATAAGCTTCAACGTCTCCGGAGCATCCTCTGGTAAACTCTGCCCCCCAGCAGTGGCCACAATATCGACTCGAAGCCCCCGCCGGGAAAGGCCCAAGGCCAAATTAAGCATTACCCGCTCTGCTCCGCCCCCCGTAAGCGATCGCATGAGCAAAGTAACCTGTGGCATAACGTCAGGCATGACAGCAAAGACAAGACAACAGCAAATCGGTTTAAGAGCACCAAAATCAGAGCCCTAAAAGCTGACTCCACCCGCTCTTACTGTGCCCGCAGAAGCCTTGCCACTATCCTGGACCATCCTCAAAATATGAAGGAAGTTCAAACCATCTGGTAAAGTCGATCGCGCGAGAAGAGCCGCTGAATCCAGCGCTTTCTCGATCACGCTTGTCTCAGCTCCTAAACGGGTTAAGACAAGAAATATGACCTGTCACAATCACCATGGCCGTAATGGAGAAAATTTTAGTAACCGGAGCCGCAGGCTTCATCGGCTACCACTTGAGTCAACAGCTCCTAGCTAGCGGTAAACAGGTTATAGGTCTCGATAATATCAATGACTATTACGATGTATCCCTCAAGCGTAGTCGTTTAGCTAAACTGCGGAAGCATCCTGAATTTTCATTTCATCAGTTGGACTTGGGCGATCGCTCTGTCATGGAGCAATTCTTTGCTCAAAATCGATTTAAAAAAGTAGCCCACCTAGCAGCTCAAGCTGGCGTACGCTATTCGATTGAAAACCCCCACGCCTACGCCCACAGTAATCTCATTGGCTTCCTCAATATCCTAGAGGGCTGTCGCCACAGCAAAGTTGAACACCTCGTCTACGCTTCCTCAAGCTCCATTTACGGCAGCAACAAGGAAATGCCCTTCACCACAGACCAAAGCGTTGACCATCCCGTCAGCCTCTATGCTGCGACGAAAAAATCTAATGAGCTGATGGCCCACACCTATAGCCATCTCTATAACTTACCCACCACTGGCCTACGCTTCTTCACGGTTTATGGACCTTGGGGTCGCCCCGACATGGCTCCCATGCTCTTTGCCAAAGCTATTTTTGCAGGAGACCCCATCAAGGTCTTTAACCAAGGCAACATGCGCAGAGACTTCACCTATGTTGCAGATATCGTTGAAGGCATTGTTGGAGCACTTGACCATTACCCAGAACCACTCCCCCCTGGCAGCCCATTAACTCCAGGTAACAGTACGGTCCCCTACAGGGTTTACAACATTGGTAATGGCAAACCAGTCGCGCTACTTAGCTTCATTGAGATACTAGAAAAGGCAATTGGAAAAGAAGCCAAGAAAGAATTTATGCCAATGCAACCCGGAGATGTTAAAGAAACCTATGCCGACATCTCCGGGCTTCAAAAAGCTGTAGGCTTCGAACCCAAAACCCCTATTGAAGTTGGAGTGCCTGCCTTTGTCGATTGGTATAAGCAGTACTACAACCTATAGAGACTACTCAGTCTTAATCTACTACCAAGTCAGGCTTGAATCGAGGGATACAACTGCTTGAGCTTAATCCGCGCATCAGCACAGGAGAACTGCCAATCAACCGTCGATTTCAGCTGATTGCGTTGAGCTTCCCAAGCGGCAACCTCAGCTTCAAGGGTAGCCT
>CALLAT010000137.1 GCA_938002085.1 uncultured Pseudanabaenaceae cyanobacterium | reverse complement strand
CTTGGGGGATGCTGTTTTGGAAGGGGGGATGGTGGAGGAGGGCTCCGAGTTGGCGTCCGTAGGGGTAGCTGAGGCGGTTGTCGTGGCGGTAGAGCCAATGGACGATGGCTTCGAGGCTGAAGCGGGCGTGGAAGCAGGCGGCGCGGGGGTCGCTGTGGATGTAGGTTTCGGCTTGGGTGGCGCTTTGGGCGATGGTTTTGAAGGGGGTGGGGAGGAAGGCGAAGTTAGACATAGAAGGTTTGATATAGCGAGAGCGGTTAGATAACGATTAAGAGATAGATGCTGAGTTATAGGTTGCCGTTGAAGGCGTGGGGGAAGGAAAGTTGTATTCGTACATCGGCTATGGCCAATGGCTTAGCGCTGGAGGAGGTTGGTGAAGGGTTGGTGGTTTTTCCAGCGGTAGGTGTTGAAGTCACGCTGGTCGGTGGAGACGATGCGGCCATCGCCGAGTTGTTCGGCGAGGAGGACGAGGGAGGCATCGGCTAGGTCCATGGGGAGGTCGAGGTATTGCTCCATGAGTTGCCGAATTCGGGGCAGATGCTGGTCTGTGAGGGAAAAGATGGAGAATGCGTTGGTTTGTTGAAGCTGGTTCAAGGTGTCGAGCAGGGTTAGTCCTTGGGCGGCGTAGCCTCGGCTCATGAGCAGGTGCAGTGCTTCGGTGAGAACGGGGTAGGTGGTGATGAGGGGCTCGTCGCATTGGGCAAGGAAGTTCCGGCAGGCGAGGTGGTAGCTGTCGCGTTTGTCGAGGAGGCCAAACCAGAATCCGCTATCGACGATGATCATGCGGAGTCTCCATGTTTGGCGGTGAAGTTGAGTTTGTCTTTGTAGGTGGTGGAGAGTTGTTCGTCGGTTTCGAGGCAGCCGATGAGTCCTGCTTGTTCAAAGGCGCTATTGAGGGTTTTTGTTTGAGGCGTTTCGGGTTGAATCTTTGTTGAGGAGTGGGGAACGGTGTCGGGGGGAGAAGAGATGCGGGGGAACTGTTGCAGGATGCGGTAGACGAGGCCGAGGTAGGCGTTGTCGAGGTTGTCGATGATTTGTTTGAGGCTTTCTCGGGTGATGGATTCCATGGGGGTTGCTGGTTGGAGGTGGGTGCTGTTCTTGTTATAGCGTTTGGGCTGGGCTGAAGCGGGCGTGGAAGCTGGCGGCGCGGGGGTCAGTGTGGATGTAGATTTCGGCTTGGGTGGCACTTTGGGCGATGGTTTTGAAGGGGGTAGGGAGGAAGGCGAAGTTAGACATAGGGGGTTCGGTATAGGGGGAACGGTTAGATAGAGGGTTAGGGATAGATGCGGAGCTTATAGTTCGCCGTTGAAGGCGCGGGATTGGAGGGAGGAGAAGAGAGTGTCGAGTTCAGTCAGGTGCTTTTGCTGTTGAGCTTTTTGCTGCTCGACAGACTGAACAATGTGAGCGAACCATTTTTGCAGGTCCAAAGATGGCTTGATAAAACGGAAATTTCGAATCCCCTTGGTGCTTAGATTAAAGTTGCCAGCAGTTGTACGAGCTTCACGTCTAACCTTGTGTCTATAGGAAGGAAATTCAATTAGATGTTTTAAGAACTCTGCTTGAAGTCCGATGGATGGGGAAATCCTACCCCTGATTAGGTATGACGCAAAGAGACATTTTCTTGAGCCATCGAATCTTGCACATCGACCTATATAGTCAGGATTTCCATTGGTTCTCACGAATAAGAGATCATCAGACCTTAGACCTAGCTTCTCAGTTTCTTTTTCTGTAGGTACTGCAAATTTCAAATCAGACCAACTTATTTGACCACTTATAACATTAGGAATTCTTAGTACAGGGACAGAATTATCAACTGGCTGTTCTAAGGATTTTGAAGATGTACCATAAGTCAAGTCATCAAATACTGATGCCCCGCTTACGAAGTCCCAACTCATTGGATTAGTGACGGGATCGCCAAACATTTCGAGGAAGGTGGATTGGAGGAGGGCGTCGAGCTGGGCGATCGCCTCCCGCCGCTTCACCCGCAAAGCATCCGCCGCATCCAGTATCGCTGCAATTCGTTTTTGTTCGGAGATCGGAGGGAGAGGTATTTGAACTTTGGTCAGTCTTGAATCATATATCGCACAAACGCTGGTCGTTTTATTCTTGAAAGACTCCAATTGCCCTTTGATCAGAGAAGAATGAAATACATAGTTTATAAAGCAAGGATCTATTCCTTCTAGGAAACGAATCCTCATAATATTGTTGTTGTATATCCAGTTGCCAGGTTCATTTCCAAAAACAGCTGTTTTCCCAACTAGCTCATAGCTATTTCGTGTATTGAAAAGAAAATCACCTGCCTTCAGTCGATATTTCCTCAACTCATCTGAGTCGGCATCAACCTTGGTGGCTAGACCTAAATTAAGATGACCATCTAGCTGAATAGCATCCATTTTTATGTACGGGTATTCTCTCTCTTCTCCTTGCTCCTTGCTAGCTCGAACTAATCCAATCAAACGTTCAGATGTAATATCGCCTAGCTTTTTCCATTCCCAAGCTTTTGGTAAGGCTTTTGCTTGTTTCACTTTAAAAGCTCCTCCAATTCCTTCCGCCCCTCAGCAATCTCCCGCTCCAAATCCGACAACCGCTCCAAAATCACCATCGGCGGGTCATACTCCACCGCCTCATACACAACCTCCTTATAGCGATTGATCGACAAATCATAATCATTCTCTGCAATCTCCTCCCTCGGCACCAAAAAGCTCTGCTCCGTCCGCTTCCGCTCAGCCTCAGCCCCCCGGTCCCGCCACCGCGCCAACAGGTCCGGCAAATCACTCTTCTCCGGCTGAGCCGCCCGCTTATCATCCAAGCTAAACCCATCCGCCTGCATGTCATAAAACCAAACCGAATCCGTCCCCCCAGAATTCGTCTTCGTAAAAAACACGATCGCCGTAGACACCCCCGCATAGGGCTTAAACACCCCCGACGGCATCGACACAATCCCATCCAACTTCTGCTCCTCCACCAACATCTTGCGCAACGCCTTATGCGCCTTCGACGACCCAAACAACACCCCATCCGGCACAATCACCGCCGCCCGGCCCCCCGTCTGCAACAGCCGCAAAAACAAAGCCACAAACAGCAACTCCGTCTTCTTCGTCTTCACCACCTGCAACAGATCCTTCGCCGTCGACTCATAATCCAAACTCCCCGCAAAGGGTGGATTCGCCAAAATCAACGAATAGCGCTCCTCATCATCCTCCGCCGACTGAGCCAAAGAATCCTTATAGGCAATATCTGGATTCTCCACCCCATGCAGCAGCATATTCATACTGCCAATTCGCAACATTGTCGGGTCAAAGTCATAGCCAAAAAACGTCCCCTCATTGAACCGCTCCCGCGCAGCTTTGTCCTTATAAATCGCATCCCCATGCTCAGCCTTGAGATAATCCGACGCCGCCACCAAAAAGCCCGCCGTCCCACAAGCCGGATCACAAATCACATCCTTCGGCGTCGGAGCCGTCATCGCCACCATCAGCTCAATAATGTGGCGCGGCGTCCGAAACTGCCCATTCGCCCCCGCACTGGCAATCTTCCCCAGCATGTACTCATACAGATCCCCCTTCGTATCCTGCTGAGACATATCAATGCCATCGAGCTGATCCACCACATTGGCCAGCACCCGCGCCGTCGGCATCATAAACAGCGCATCCTTCATATGCTGGTTAAAAGTGGAATCCGCCTCACCATCAGCCCCCTGGCCTAAAGTTTTGATAAACGGAAACACCCCATCCCGCAGCGTCTCAAACATCTGCTCCGGAGCCGTCTCCTTAAACCGAGACCAGCGCAAATGCTCCTGCTCCAACGCAAAAATCGGCTCCTCAATAAGCTTCTTCGTCCGATTCGCCTTGCGCTCCTTCAGCGTATGTAGCTCATCCAGCCGCTTAATGAATAACAGATAGGTCAACTGCTCAATCACCGACAACGGATTAGAAATCCCCCCAGACCACATCGTGTCCCAAATCTTATCAACGCTGGATTTCAGCTCACCCGTGATCATGCAAGTCGCCTTATTCGTTCTAGAGCCCATGCCCAACGCCAGTACGCCATGCGAACCGACCGGGCCGAGACTCACCTGTCCAATTATTCATTAGACAAAAGATTCTGCCCATTTCACCCACCAGCAGCAAAAAAACATACAATTGCTACGGAATTCCGCCAAAAAGCTCAGCTTGCTGGCCCCCATCCCCTAACCCCTTGCCCCCAACTTTGGGGCTATCCGTTAGTCAAAAGT
>CALLAT010000136.1 GCA_938002085.1 uncultured Pseudanabaenaceae cyanobacterium | reverse complement strand
TCCACCGGTACTTGGACCACGGTTTGGACCGACTTGCTGACCGACCTGGATCGCTACAAAGGTCGTTGCTATGCAGTTGAGCCCGTTCCTGGCGAAGACAACCAGTACTTCTGCTTCATTGCATATCCTTTGGATCTGTTTGAAGAAGGTTCCATCACCAACGTTCTGACCTCTTTGGTTGGTAACGTGTTTGGTTTTAAGGCCCTGCGTGCTTTGCGTTTGGAGGACATCCGCTTCCCCATCGCTTTGATCAAGACCTTCCCTGGACCTCCCCACGGTATTACCGTTGAGCGCGACAAGCTGAACAAGTACGGTCGTCCTCTGTTGGGTTGCACCATTAAGCCTAAGTTGGGCCTCTCCGCTAAGAACTACGGTCGTGCGGTTTACGAAGCGCTCCGTGGCGGTCTTGACTTCACCAAGGATGACGAGAACATCAACTCCCAGCCCTTCATGCGCTGGCGCGATCGCTTCCTCTTCGTACAAGAAGCCATCGAAAAAGCTCAAGCAGAAACCGGCGAAGTTAAGGGTCACTACCTGAACGTCACCGCAGGTACATGCGAAGAGATGATGAAGCGTGCTGAGTTTGCCAAGGAAATTGGCACACCCATCATCATGCATGACTTCTTCACCGCTGGTTTCACCGCCAACACCACCCTGTCCAACTGGTGCCGCGACAACGGCGTTCTGTTGCACATTCACCGTGCAATGCACGCTGTAGTTGACCGTCAGCGCAACCACGGCATCCACTTCCGCGTCTTGGCTAAGTGCCTGCGCTTGTCTGGTGGTGACCACCTCCACTCCGGTACGGTTGTGGGCAAGCTCGAAGGTGAGAAAGGCATCACCATGGGCTTTGTTGACCTGATGCGTGAAGACCACGTTGAAGAAGATCGTTCACGCGGTATTTTCTTCACTCAGGACTACGCTGCAATGCCTGGCACAATGCCCGTTGCTTCTGGTGGTATCCACGTGTGGCACATGCCTGCACTGGTTGAAATCTTCGGCGACGACTCCTGCCTCCAGTTTGGTGGTGGTACTGCTGGTCACCCTTGGGGTAACGCTCCTGGTGCAACCGCTAACCGCGTTGCGCTTGAAGCTTGTCTCCAGGCTCGTAACGAAGGCCGCGACCTGATGCGTGAAGGTGGCGACATCATCCGCGAGGCTTGCAAGTGGAGCCCTGAGCTGGCTGTGGCTTGCGAACTGTGGAAGGAAATCAAGTTCGAATTTGAGGCAATGGACACCATCTAAGGTGGCTTAGGTCTCGGGGATGGGGTAATGGGTAATCGTTTAAGCGACCTGTTGACTGTCCCCTGGCCTAATTTTCTATTTCCTTTCCTTCACCCTTTTACTGCAACGACTACATTAGGATTTCCTAACCATGAAAACGAAGAGAACTCTACCTAAAGAGCGCCGGTACGAAACTTTCTCTTACCTGCCTCCCCTGTCTGACCAGCAGATCAATCGCCAGATTGAGTACATGGTTGAGCAAGGCTATATCCCTTGCATCGAGTTCAACGAGAACAGCAACCCTGCTGAGTGCTATTGGACCATGTGGAAGCTTCCCATGTTCGATTGCAGCAACATTCAGGATGTGCTGACTGAAGTGCGCGAATGCCGCACCGACTACAACGACTGCTACATCCGTGTTGTTGGCTTTGACAACATCAAGCAGTGCCAAGTGGCTAGCTTCATCGTGCACAAGCCCGGTGCTCGCGGTTACTAAGTCTAGGTTTAAGCCTCGGTAAATGTTGGCTCTATTAGACCATCATTTTTAATTCAAGGCTTGTTAAAAACAGCCCGAAACCAATTGGTTTCGGGCTGTTTTGTTATACATGGGAGCTTTGTTGCTTGGACACCACCCTGCCAATACAACGACTTGAATCAATTTATGAAGCATCCATGAAATTAGCCGAATCGTAGCGGATGGCGCTGTATTAGATAATAAGCCAAATGGCTTATAGCTTTTTAGCTTAGATAGCATGATGACTTCAGTAAGACTACTGTGTCTTGCCCTTGAAGGATAAATATTGCCAGTTGTCGGGAGCTGTTGAATTTCCCGTCATTCACGCTCACGGATTGAAAACTATGAAGGGAATTTCACTGGCCGTCGCTGCTTCGCTTTTGGGTGTAACGATCGCCCCTCAGTTGGCTGAGGCAAGACCTACTACATCTTTAAGACCGGCAGCGGTATCGGCCCAATCTAGCCGTTACCAAGAAGCTGAGGCAGTGTGGCAGCGAATTCTAGTGCTCAATCCTAGTAATGCTGAGGCGTACTACAACTTGGGGATTGCCCAGGCCAATCAGCGCAAGTGGCAAGCAGCGATTGATTCTTATGAGCAGGCGATCGCCATTGACCCTGATTTTGTCCATGCCTACTGTAATTTAGGTCGAGCTCAGGCAAAGTTGGAGCAATTCCAAGCTGCAGCTCTCTCCTATCAGCAGGCCTTGACGCTAGACCCTCAAGATCCTCTCGCCGAGGAACTTCTCAGCGAATTGAAGATTATTGCTCGCGGGAGGAATGTTGACTTGGCATTGGTGTTAGAGCGCTTCTAGGGCGGGGAGGGGCTTTCGGGCTCCTAAAATTCCAGCAAAATTAGTCAAGCTTTGAGTGTGGGTGATCGTCGAATGAAAGGGTGAAATGAAGCTCAGCTGATTGTTCGATAGTTGGATTGAAGCCTTCATTGTTCTATCAGGAAAATTTCATGAGTGAGTTGCATTCTGCAGATAGAGGTTGATTTATCCCTTGTTTTGCAAGCTCATGGATTGCTTCATCATGAAATATTTTTCCCTTGCGACTGTGGTTGCGCTCTTGGGTGTTTTGGCTGTCCCACCATGGGCCTTGGCAAGTCCTGGCTCGCTTCGTCCGGCAGCGGTGGAGGCACAGAAGAGTCGTTACCAAGATGCGGAGGCTGTGTGGCAGCGAATTTCTACTCGCCATCCTGAGAGCTTTGAAGCCTACTACAATCTGGGGATTGCCCAGGCAAACCAACAGAAGTGGGTGGCTGCAATTGACTCCTATAGCCAGGCGATCGCTCTTAACCCGGATTTGATCCAGGCTTATTTTAACCTAGGTCGAGCCCAGGCAAAGCTGGAACGATATCAATCCGCTGTCCAGTCTTATAGTCGTGTTTTAGTATTGGCTCCTCAAGATCGCTTGGCAGAGGAAGTGCGGAAGGAGCTCAATATTGTGGCCCAGCATAGTGGGATTGATCTCGCGATTCTGGTGGAGTAGGCTGCTTAGCCATTGTTTTTCTTATAGGAGCTTGGGGGCCTAGAAAAGCTAGTGCTACTTCTGTGAGATGTTTGTACAACAGCCATGATGGTGTCTTGGCAGAGCAGTCGTGTGGCGAGGGCCTGGGGAGGCAGATTTTGCTGGACGGCTTGCCGCCTGACAAAGCTCTCTGATGTGGCGTTACGGCTTTTAATGGAGCTTGACATCACAATCTATTTTCTTTCTCTCAATGGTTTGCTTGAGGATGTGAGCAAGCAAACCATTGAGGGGTTTATTTAGACTGATCTATCTTGTTGTTCGCAGCCTGAGAATACGCAGAAATAGCTCAGGGCTGGCTGGGCTTGCAAAAAACTCAGCGAATTCTAATACTTTTGTGATGAAGCATTCACTTTCCGATCAGGTATAGCTCATTGATTAGTTGCATTCTATACGTATCGAGCTTCCGTAAGCTCGTACCTCGCTTTTCTCTCTGATTGATTAGACTTCTCAACCATGATCACACTCAACGCTTCAGTCGACCAAGAAGATAGCATCTCCCAAGTTTTGAATATTTTGGCGATGCGTCATCAGATCCAGCCTCGAGAAGGCCTTAGCTTAGTCAACAACTGGCTGCAAAGCAATCCTGATGAATCTGCGGCGAGCCTGAGGCGTTTTCTACAGGCTAATAAAATTTTTATTTTGAACCGTCGCATTGTGGACTTGCGGCAAATTCCCCAGCAACAGCTGGAACAGATCACACGGATGCTACGCAGTTCTCAGGGGGTGGAGGTGAAAGATCGTTGGTACAGAGCACGGCGCTATCCTCGCTGTTTTGTTGGTAGCGAAGCCGTCGCTTGTTTGCAGTTAGCCTATGGAATCTCTGTCGAAGAGGCGATTCGTTATGGTGAGCTGCTGGTTGAAAATGGTTTTGTGAGCCATGTCATGGGGCAGCATTTGTTTGAAAATAAGTTTTTATATTATCGATTTCAACAAGATGCTGTATAGCTCGCTTGGCCTCGTTTAGCCTGTAAGCTCATGCGGTTGAGAGATGAGCATTGCTTAAATGAAGGATGAAAAAATGTCTATAAACCAGACTGGCTATGGGCTTTCTAGAAGTCTTGACCTCGGAAATCAGCAACGCCGAGAGATGAATATAAAAAGCAGCTGAACCTTTGGCTGACAATCCCCTGCAAACTACAGGTACGCGAGGATTGAAAGCTTTAGCTCAGCTGCTGTTTAACTATTGCCTGTCTTCTTGGAATATCTCTAGGACTTTTGGTGCAGGGGCTTAGAAGACGAGTTGAGTTAGGCCAGTTGGGACGTTCGCAACCAGCGTTTCGGCTCCGATCGTATTTTTATCATCCATCGTCCAGAGCAATCCTTGGCCCACGCCCTGGTGGCGCAAGAATAGATCGATTGTTCCATCACCATCGAAGTCCCGCGCGCCTTCAATATGCCAGTTGCTATCAGGAATATCACGGCCGATCAAAGATTCGGCAAGGATATTGGCTCCATCCATCTCCCACAGTAGGTTTTGACCTGAGAGCCGATGGCGAAGGACGATATCAGATTTGTCATCGCCATTGAAATCAGCCATGGCTTCAATTTTCCAATTACTGTCACCAAAGGAGCGACCAACAACTGCTTCGCTCGCAATGCCACCTGAACCATCCATATACCAAGCAACAATCTGATCCGCGACTTCGTTGCGAAGCAGGATATCGACCTTACCATCAGCATCGAGGTCGCCAGTGCCGACGATGCTCCAGTTGGGGTCTGCGACGGTACGACCAATCACCTGTTCAGACTGGATGGCTTGACCGCCAGGCTCCATATACCAAGCAAGGTTGATGCCAGCTGCAAACTGACGCAGTAGAACATCGTCTTGGCCATCACCATTTAAGTCACCCGTCGTTTGCAGGCGCCAGTTGGTATCTGTGATAGTCCGATTTAGGGGCGTTGTTGAGGCGGTTGCTGTGGTTGCATCAATCGTCAAGGCGGAGACGACTCCGGTTTGGGTATCCCAGGCGATTGAACTGGGAGTTGAAGATTCAACAACTGGAGGTTCTACAACCGGGGGGTCAACTACTGGAGGTTCAACTTGAAGTTCGTCGAAGCGAATGAAGTCCAAACGTGCGTGCTCGCTGGACTCTTCATTGCCGATGATTGTAAAGCTATCGCCATTATTGATTGTGACTTCAGATGCAATCGCTCGTTCAACCAGCGTATTCGCATTGGCTGCATTAGAGCCAAGTTGCTGGTTCAATAGAAGCGAGCCGATTGTTGCTTGCTCCTGTTGCAGTTCAAAGCTAGCAATACCGTCATTTTCATCAAAGGCGCCAATGACAACATTATATTTCCCGGACTCACCGGTAAACGTAAAGGTGGCGCTGCCCGTTTCGTCTTCACCTTCTCCGACAAAACTGAGCATTTTTCCACCTGATGCAGCCGCATTATTTTCGATGCGATAGCCGGAAAGATTCGTTATGTCCTCTGCTTCAACGGTGACTTGAACCCCCGTTGTAGCGGGCGGTTGGGTGTCGTTATTCACATAGTCCCAGACACCGATCTCGCCGGTGATGATGTTGGCAAAATAGAATTTCCCATCGGGGCCTGTGGACATGTATGACAGGCCACGAGACGAGTCAGTAAAAGGAATTGCTGAATTCAAATTACCCTGGTCATCAAATGCTAAGGCTTTGACGTCACCCGTTCCAAAGTCGGCAAAGATGAGTGAGTCTTGATAGATCTCAGGGTATTCATCGCCTGTGTAGAAGTCTCCTAAAACGATGGCACGAGCGCCATCAGCATGGTTCTCTGCATAGATAGGAGCGACAACTTGGTCATCAAACTCATCATAGAGAGATGCGAAGGATGGATTATCTGCAATGCCGGTTGCACGAAGGCTTTCCCCATTGCCGCCTTCATATAGCGACCAGCCAAAATAATGCCCTGCACCACGATTAATTTCTTCCCAAGTAACCTGGCCCACATCACCAATGAAGGGCTCATCTGTTTCAGGATGTAAGGTGTAGCGCCAGGGGTTACGCAGTCCGTAATTGTAGATTTTGGACTGGATGTTGGTGGGATCGTTCGCAATATAAAAGGGGTTGTCAGGTAGACCTTCGCCCGTGGCTGGATCAATTCTCAGCATTTTGCCAAAGGGGTTATCGAGGCTGCTGAGTAGCTCTGCTTTTTGAACGCCGGTGGAGGTGCCCACAGCCTGACCATCACCATGGGTGAAGTAAAGCGAACCATCTTGACCAAACTTCAGTGCGCCTGCGGCATGGAAGTTTGCAACGGGACCCGTTTCTAGCAGAATAAGCTCGCTATCGGGAAGTGCAGTCCGGTAGTTTGTGGTGGCATCGGCTGTGACGCGAACAACCCGAGTGACACGGGAAACATCAGATTGATCGGGATCTTCACCAGGCGGATCGTAGGAGAAGGCGAGATAAACGTAGGGAGATGTTGGAAAATTCGGGTCCAACGTCATGCCCAATAGACCGCGTTGTCCACCGGTGTTGACTTGGTCAGAAATATCGATGAAGGGCTCATCTAGTAAATCTGTGCCGTCGTAAAGCTTAATGACGCCATCTAGCTTGGCGATAAACATCGTTCCATCCGGAGCCCAGTCAAAGCCGATGGGGCCTGGCGGAGAGAATGGAGCCGCATCTCCATCATCTAGACCTGAGAGGATAATTCTTTCTTCAAATTGATGGGGGGAAGCATCCTCTTCTTGAATGCTCAAATTAGCCGTGCTTTGGGCGCCTAAGCTCGCCCCGCTAGGATTTCTGAGACCCAGGCTTAAGCTCTCGGTGACTTCAAAGATGTCGTCATTGGTGACAGGTACCGAGAAGGTTTTGCTGTCTTCGCCTGGTGCAAAGCTTAGGGTTCCAGTGGTTTCTTCATAATCACTGCCTGCTTTCGCAGCCCCATCTTGGGTGAAGTATTCGACTGTGGCTGCTTGGCTACTGTCGGAGCGACTGACTGTTACGGTTGCAGCCCCAGCGCTCTCTAAAACGTTGTATTGAGCCTGGCTGAATCTCAGGGCATTACCTGCGTCTACATCATCATCTTCTACGGTAATGATGGCTGTGCGGATAAATCCGAGTTCAGCCCCGGCAGATGGTTCACCAATTTGCAGGTTGAAGGTTTCATTAACC
This sequence comes from uncultured Pseudanabaenaceae cyanobacterium, assembly GCA_938002085.1. Lineage (GTDB taxonomy): Bacteria > Cyanobacteriota > Cyanobacteriia > PCC-9006 > JAAUQQ01 > JAAUQQ01. Next base: position 1,273 of record CALLAT010000136.1, on the reverse strand, counting down.
TCAGCGAGTGCATCCTGGGTGATTGGAATTTGGATTTCGACCCGATCTTGCTGGCTGGCGAAGGTCAGGCTTGCAGCATTGGCTGTGAAATCTACATCAGCAATCGCAGAGCCGCTGGTGACCGAGTAATCAAAAGAGGCAGATGCGGTGAGGTCTCCTGTGCGTAAGACTGGAACCACGAGGCTTCCGATATCTTCTCGAACAGTGAATGCACCAAGCTCTAGCGAGATTACGCCGCTCATATAACGATACCTGTATAAAAAATAATAATTTGATGACTACCCTGAGCAATGAGTCAAAATATTAGAAGTACTGATGAAAACCCTGAAACAGGTCCAATAAAATTCAGTATTTTGACTAGCTCTAGATAACTCTATGTAAATTAAGTATCACGATTCGCTCGGTGAATTCAATGAGCTATTCGCGTCTTTACTTCAGGCTCAAGAAAAGAGCCTGATTTATGAGCCTGGACTTTATTCTCTTGGACTTGTCGTTTAAGCGACATCTATAAGGTCAGTCCTGATCCTGCGGTGGCTGGATATGGTGCTGTCACAGAATTTGCTAGAACCAGTGATGTGTAGGCGCTGTCTGGTCTATGGAGAGTGATTGATGATTGGTTGTTATCAGGTGAGCGGTTCTTGGGGAGGACGAGTGGATATTCAGCGTAGGAAAAGTTGATAGGCAGGGTTCTGGTTTTCATCCCAGTAGCTGTAGCCTAAGTTGTCTAGGAAACTCTGCCAGTCGTTCATGTCTGCTGGGGGCACTTGCATTCCCACAAGGACGCGGCCCACGTCGGAGCCGTGGTTGCGGTAGTGGAACAGGCTGATGTTCCAGGTGGGACTCATGCTGTTGAGGAATTGCATGAGGGCACGGGGCCGCTCGGGGAATTCGAAGCGGTAGAGCAGTTCGTTGTGGGCCAGGGGCGATCGCCCACCAACTAAATGTCGTATATGCAACTTTGCGGTTTCGTCGTCGGTGAGGTCTACGGTCTTGAAGCCGCAGCTAGTCAGATTTTCGACCAGTTCTGTTGCCGCTTCTGCAGCGGGAATTTGCACACCGACAAAGACATGGGCAATTTTCTCGTCAGCAATGCGGTAGTTGAATTCGGTGATGTTGCGATCGCCTATGCAACTGCAAAATTTGCGGAAGCTGCCGCGCTCCTCGGGAATGGTGACGGCTAGGACTGCTTCGCGGCGTTCACCTAGCTCGGCTCGTTCGGAGACGAAGCGGAGGCGATCGAAGTTCATGTTGGCTCCGCAGGCGATGCCGATCA
>CALLAT010000135.1 GCA_938002085.1 uncultured Pseudanabaenaceae cyanobacterium | reverse complement strand
AGCTGGCTTTAGCAATATTCAAACCTGGACGCAAAACCATCCCTCCTCACCAGGACTGAGCAAATGGTTGTTCGAATATGCAGGCAGCCGCATACGCCGCCACTGGGCCGTTCCCCTCTACCAAGACCACATGCTAATCATTGCCCAGCGACCCAGCGAAGCCTAGGCTTAGAGACGAACTCTCTAGGATGCATCGGGGCAAACTGCCATGGCTAACATTACCCTCAGTGGCCTGCACATCTATCCGATTAAATCTGCAGCCGGTATTGCCCTAAGCGAGGCAGAAGTCAGCGATCGCGGTCTCAAGCACGATCGCCGCTGGATGGTCGTGGACCCCAAGGGGAAGTTCATGACCCAGCGCAAACATCCGCGCATGGCCTTAATTCGCGTCGGCCTAACGACCCAGCTGGAACTTTCTGCCCCCGGCATGGCTGATTTAGCCTTGCCATTGGAGCCTGGAACCGAGGCTACAGCTTTGGAAGTAGAAGTTTGGGGCGATCGCTGCCAAGCGCTATCCATGGGGGCAGCAGCCCAGACCTGGTTCAGCAGCTTCCTGGAAACGCCCTGCCAGCTTGTATACATGCCAGACCAGAGCCAGCGCCCCACCGCCCATGGCCAGCTCGGCGACGACAAGCTCGTCAGCTTTGCCGATGCCTATCCTTTCTTGCTGATTTCCGAAGCTTCCCTGGCTGACCTTAACCAGCGCCTGAGCGAGCCCGTGCCCATGAACCGGTTCCGCCCCAACCTAGTTGTCACAGGCTGTGAAGCCTTTGCAGAAGATGGTTGGAAGCAGATCAAAATTGGTGAGATTACCTTTGACTTGCCCAAGCGATGCGATCGCTGCTCTGTCCCCGGTGTCGACCAAAACAGTGGCATTCAAAACAAAGAACCCCTACTGACCCTGGCCAAGTTTCGACTCGAAAAAGGAAAAATCTGGTTTGGGCAAAATTTGATACATCAAAATTCGGGTCAACTCCATCTCAATACTGAGATGATTATTTTAGATTGATTTATCTATATCTGGCTGTAAAAGCTTCAACAACAATATTGAAGAAAAGATGGATCGTAGTGGTCAGAATCTCTGCTGAGAAGCAATCTATCCAAAGGCATCAATTTCCCGAGTTAAAAATAAATCACTCTGAATCTAGGAGGTTCTCAATTCTGAGTTGCTTATTAATTAGATCGACCTGTATTTTCTGGGATATTTTCTGTTCAAGTAGTTGTTTTTTATACATTTAACTCCGCTAGATCGCTTGAATATATGTGATTATTAAAAATAAATAAGTTGTTAAAGTAGGAAATATGATCAAGCTATTTGTAGGAATATATTTCTTTGTAAGATCATTTTTCGTCTAAAAGAGATGATTTTCTAGCTATTAGAGAGTTTTAAGGGGTTCCTGGCTTCAGAGAAGCTTTAAATAAGCTGTGGGATTATGCAGCCATTATGTTCTTTTAGATGTGAAAGCCAGATGGCTGTTGTCAGAGATTCTACAGAAACGCAAGATGTGGCTATTGGAATAGACATTGAATTAAGTTTGATTTGATTCAAACTAGTAAAAGATGTCAATCAAGCAGGAATTTACATGAGCCTGTTCCTTCCTATTTCCTAGCTGTGATTCAGTGATTTCTGTCACAGGATTGCTGCGAGTGTCTTCAGGAAGTACCAGCGAAGTAAATCCGAATTTCTCGTACATAATGACGATCTGCAAGAGCTAAAATACTATGAATAACTCAAAAACATGGGTTAGTCCTACGCTAACGTCCTATGGCTCGGTTGAGAACATCACTGAGCAGCAAGTTGGTTCCGTGACCAAGAGTGGTGGTGCTGGAGATACTATTTCAGTCACCATCGCAGGCGTTACCACTGTGGTTGCTGGCGGCAGTAGCGGTGCCGCAGCAGGTAGCTCTTTGGTGAATATCACCCCTGATGCGACCTTTGGTGGTCCTTGCTAAATAGTTGCTCGGCTTCTGGGTAGCTCTTGTGGAGTGACTTTGGAGCCTGTTTGATTTTTTTCTTGTGTGTTTGGATAAGAAATTATCCCGCCGGTAGCTAAGTTAAGGACTCTGTCCTGATTAGTTGCCGGTTTTTTCCGTTGAAGCCTATTTGCTCGGAGCTTTTGGGGCGACTCTGGTTCTCTCTTGTCTCTCCCAGCTGCGGCGTTGGACCGGAGTGCAAAGCTCGTCATTTGGATATGCTAAATTTCGGGTGTGAGCTTAATCTTATTTTTATAATTTAGTGTTTCAACAGAGTAGTAAAGCAGCTCGACTCATCCTCTTGTTTGGTCTGGGGATGGTTTTAGCAGGCTCCGTGGTTGTCTATAACAACTTGCCTCGATTGGTGGCTGGGTTTGGATGGAGTTCTTCTGCAATTCCCCTATATGGAGAAGCGCTGGTCGGAGATTTTCATCATGAAATATATACTGCTGAAGCCCAGGCTCAGGCTTATTTTGATCAGGGGGTTCAACTCCGGTATGGATTCGCGAAGCCTGAAGCTGTGCGTTCCTTTCAGGCAGCAGAGCAGGCAGATCCTGCTTGTGCAATGTGTTACTGGGGAGAGGCTTGGGCTTTAGGGGGCTATCTCAATGAACCGATGACTGCGGAAGAGGCTCCAAAAGCTTTTGCTGCGGCGCAGCAAGCTGTTGCTTTGGCCAAAACGGCAACGCCTGGAGAACAGGCCCTGATTCAAGCGATCGCCCTTCGCTATGGTCCAAGTTTTGATCCTGAAACCCAGCCAGGGCGAGACTTAGCCTATGCCAAGGCCATGGAGGAGGTTGCTCAGCGTTACCCCGATGACCTGGATGCTGTGACACTTTATGGTGAATCACTATTCTTGTTAGAACCCAGGCGAGGCACCCGAGATTTAAGTAATCCCCAGGTTCAAAAGCTCTTGATGGTGTTTGAAACTGTTTTAGATCGCAATATTCGCCATGGTGGTGCTTGTCATCTTTATATCCATGCAACGGAGGCCACTGCGGAGCCGGAGCGGGCGGAGCCCTGTGCAGAATATATTAGTGATGCAATTCCTGGCGTGAGCCATATCAATCACATGCCATCCCACACTTGGAATGAAGTTGGGAGATGGGGAGACAGTGTGAAGGCGAATCAGCATGCGCTGCATACTGATGCGAAGGCTGCCCAAGGAAATGGATTGGCGGTTTACCACGGCCATAATCTGCAAATGTTGCTCTATACAGCCTCGATGGATGGCCAGAGCGCGATCGCGATCCAGTCTGCTCAGGACTATGGGACTCAATCCGGCGATATTAGTTTTCAACTGTTGACCCTGCTGCGCTTCGGCCAGTTTGATACCATCCTGGGAATGACTCAGCGACCCGAGGCAGAAATGGCCGGTGGCTTGTGGGATTTTGCCCAGGGTTACAGTCAGCTTCGTCAAGGCAATACTGAGCTGGCTCAGCAGTTTCTCGCGCAACTCCAGGCGAGCCAGGCTTCAGCTCAAACCGTTTTTCGACAGAGTCCTGTGAAAGATTTACTGATGATTGTGGGGGGGATTTTGGATGGGGAGATTAAACAAGCCTTGGGGGATCTAGATGGGGCGATCGCAGCGCAGACCGCAGCTGTGTTGCTAGAAGATCAACTTGTGTATGACGAACCGGAGCAACTGCCTTTTTCAGTTCGTCATTGGCTGGGGGCTAACTTGCTAGCAGCGGAGCGCTATCCCGAAGCTGAGCAAGTTTATCGTGATGAGCTGAACGATCATCCCCATAATGGTTGGTCACTGGTGGGGTTGAAAAAGGCACTGCTTGCTCAACAGCAGTCCTCCTCTGAGGTGGATCAGGACTTTGAACAGAGCTGGGCTAGAGCTGACTTATCCATTGATTCGTCTCGCTTTTAGCGCGTGAAAATGCGCAGTTCTTACAGCACAGGATCCGGTAATAAGCCGGAGTCAGTCAGGAGAATCTAACAGTTGTAATCTAGGCCAGTAAAGAAGCGTAAAGCTTCTAGCCTTCTTTGAGATCCGTCTTTTGCATTGGGCAAACTAAACCTGAATCACTCGTCGAGCCGTCATTCAGCAAAGCCCATGCTCACGATCAAACAGCTTCGTCATCCCGTTCTCGCTCAGACTTGGGTTGCCCCCAAGCCGAAGTTCATTATCCAGGCGATCGCAGTCACGGCGTCAGTCGCTCTGGTGTTTCCCAGTGTTAGTTCTTTTGTCAGTCATCAGATGCGTCTCCAAGCGGCTAACGGAGAATCTTGCTTTAGAGTCTCCGCCGATCGCAAAAGCCAAGTCCGTAAATATGGGGCTGATTGCAGTCTGTAGTGCATACCAGTGAAGCGTCTAGTTCGCTTAATGGATTAGACCCTTTCACAGAGAACAATGAGTGCAAGAACAACTTGGATTTGTTCTTGCACTCATTGTGTTGTTGCGATGACTGGAATTGACCTAGCAATTACTTTTATAAATCTAGAAAAGACCATATTTCTACAGCAGACTCAACTTGTATAAAGCTTAGAAATAAGCTGGATAAAGATGGTCAGCGACGACCTAATCTAATTTGTAGACTTTATCTCCCTTGCTTCTAGATTCATTCTTAATCAAAAATATAGCGTCTCCTAGCTGGTATCGTAATTTGCCCTACTAGGCTCGGTCTCAAAAAATGAGCCAGTTCGAAATTTCTTATAGGCAATCGTTTGTTTTATTGAGGTCTTGTTCTAGCCGAAGTTCGACAGTTCAGCAACTACTCCCTTCCCCAGCCTTGACTCTTAAAGGAGCCGAAGGCCAAAAGCCTAATTTGGGCCTTTGCTTTTCACTGCTCCTTGAGGAGAAGGCGTGAAGAGAGGGGGGTATGGCCTCGGGTCGAACTCTGGCCAGTCTGGACGAGTGAAAGGCGTTATCCCTTCAGCTTCTCCTCCAGGACCTCCGGCTTGGCTCGGAAGCCCACCAATATTGCCTCTCCATCCTTTTCAAAAAGGGGGCGCTTTAGCAACATGGCATCTGCGCTGAATGCCGCTACCCATTGCTCATCACTCCAGGTATTCCGTTCTTCACCCAGGGATCGATAGGATTTGCCAGATGTATTTCGCATGGGCTTGGCTGTTAATGCAGCCACCCATTGCTCAATTTGTGCTTTCTTTGGCGGCTCATCCTTGGTATTGACAAACTCATAGGCCACATCGTTGTCCTTGAGCCAGGCGATCGCCTTCTTGCAGGTCCCACAGTTGGGAATGCCGTACACCTTAAGTACCATCACTGTTCTCCTCAAACAATCAAAAGTTGATTTACCCAAAAAAAGAAGCCGGAGCACCACCCCGACTTCTCCTCATGACCTGAATTCAGTCCTCAATGCTAAGACGCAATTTCGGGTAACTGCGCCAGATTTTCGGGATAAACCTCAAACTCCATGTTCTCATCCTCTCGGACGGACATGGACCGCTTGACTTGTCCCAGTAGCAATAGCTCTGAAGCACCGCCGTCCTGATGAATGACAGTCCGGAGCCGGATGTTCATCTTTTCCGTTGCAGTTTCGCCAAAACGACCGGGGGAGAAAGAATCGTAAGCGGCCTGCTTTAGAGTCGCCTCGACCGTTTCTTCGCTGATGGCTTTGGCTGGAACTGCCACAACAATCTGGGATCCGCCCCCGTCATAAACGACGCTGAAGCGCTCTGCTCCTTCCACGGCAATGCGGGGATATAGGCTCACGCCTAGGCCGAAGAAGCTTCCGGCCAGCACGCCCATAAAGCTGGTCACTCCGACTAGGCGGAAGCGCCAGCTCCAACCCGCGATGAAAGATATCGTCGTGGCAGCACCTAGAACCACGGTGGTAATCGCTAGCCACTTGGAAATGATCAACAGATCACCAACGGAGATAAAAGTCATATCGAGCGAGCCAGGAAAGGAAATTTATTAAGCCTCCATCCTATCGCCCCATAGGCCCTCCTCAGCGCTTTAGTCTAGAAGCTTTAGGGCACTTCAGGTTTACCTTGAGTTGTCCCAGGGCATGCCATTGAAAACCTCAATGACATGGCATCTCTGCAACTGCTGAACTCCGCTTAAAGGGCGGCATCTCATTGAACCCCGTAGACCTACGGGGTGGATCTTGAGAAACATGGCACTAATAGCGCTTTAGCAGCCTATTTTGTAAAGCCTAGGTCAGCAGAGTAAAAAAGCAGCATAAATCCTACGTACTCCCTCTTCGCAATCCCCAGCTCCCTCAGCCATAATGACTACACCGCTCGGGAAACATCCGCAACTTCCTTGAGCCAGGTCTCTACCCAACGTAACTCCAACTAACCTGGGGCAATGCGCTGATACTCCGTTCGGAGCGTTCCCCGAGCTTTACTTCAATTTTAGTGATTGTCGCTAGCTGATGATATTGAGTCTGTGACGGTCTAGCCGTGCTCAGCCATCGTTGTTGTAATCGGCAGAACTCTATTTCTGGACCCAGAAAGCAGAAATCCCAGCGCAGCCGAACTTGCAGGGGCTACGCTGAGATGTGAGTGGTTTGCTCTATGAGTTAAGACTTCTCCAGACTTTTCATCAGATTCTCGGCTCGACGCACCGTCCCCCGATGCTGCTTGAAATAATAAGGTGGTGATCCCTTCACCTTGGCCACCATGCTAGCCACGGTCTCCTTCGCTAGCTCCCCATCTCCCTGCTGCTGCTGAATCTGAGCTAAGAGCAATGCTGCCTCTGGCGTACCGTTGTGTTTATTGTTTTCTTCTAGGTGAGTTCTTGCTTCATCGACCTCATCGAGTTGATAGAGCAATTGCCCATATAGGGCTGAAGCTTCTCCATATTTGAAATTAGGGTCTGCCTGGAGAAGTAAGGTCAATCGCTCCTTGGCCCCAGTCCAGTCCTTGCGGTCGATCGCCAAATTAGCCAAACCCCAGAGCGCCTGCTGATTCTCGGGCTCCTGGGCGATCGCCTCATCATAGGCATTTTGAGCCTTAGCGCGATCGCCCAGGCTGTAAAGCAACTCCCCCAAGCGCACAAACTGATAAGCCTTGCCGATATTGCGAGCATCGGCCTCTGCCTGCCACAGCTTGTCTTTTGCTGCAAACCGCTTGGCAAAGCCTGGCATGGGTAAGGTGTGGTTTGAACGAGGCCACCAGCAAACAACAAAATAGATTGCTGCGCCGAGGACATTGAGAAAGACTAAGAGCCAAATCCACTGGCGCTCGCGCCCGCTGCCATTTTTGAGGCAATCTACGATCATCCAGATCCAGAAAGCTGTGGCGATTAAGCCCAATGGACCATTCAAAAAACCATATAGCAGCGCAGGCACAGGCGTTTCCCTAAAAATACGGCTTCCGTCCCGTTTCTAGACTAAAGCGGGAGCAGGTAAAGTGTTCCTCATAGATACAGGATGCAATTTGTGGACTCCGCAAGTTGATGGAGTTTTCAGCTGGAAATGAGTTTTCACCCTCCATCATCGTTTCTAAATCACTTCTATCGTTCTAGCAGCGGTCAAAATTAGGGGCCTGTGGGGCAATGGATGGCAAGCCCTCTTGGGTGAAGCTTTTGGCATTTGGCTCCAAAGTTGGAGCGTTTTCAGCGCTGCAATTTCAGATAACTTTTGCTGATGCCGCAATTGTACGCCAGTAAAATTACGGCTATCCAAAAATGGGCTTGAAAAGCCTAAATCTAAGGACTACGCTGGATCAGTTGGGATTTTTGAAATTGGGTAAATTGCTCACCTCCAGGCTGCATCAGGTTGAATATTTTCCTATTTCCTCGTTCCTACGTATTTCCCCGGCTTTTTAGAGTGAAAGCCTTAAGCCATAAATCGCATAACTAGGTTAGATCCACGGATTAGAAATACGATTGGCCTCTGTTATATCTACTACTAAGCAAAATTTTTTGGGTGCAGCATAATTGTCTTGGATTCTTGGAACGAAGCAATTGTGCATTTGAATTTGATCTTCTTTATTGACACTTTGGCATGCAAGAACTCGAACAATTGCCCGTTTTGAGAGTCGGTGACGAATCCATTTCCCTTGCCCAGTCCCTCAAGTATTTGCAGCTGTCGGGTAATCTCATGCCCGTTATTCAAGATGTTGTGAGCCAACATGTTGTTTATCAAGAGCTACAAGTTAGGAAAGAGAAGTATCAACTCTCCAGTGCAGATATTGCCCAGACGATGGTCGATTTCCGCTGTCTCCACCAGCTCACCGAGTCTGAAGCCTTTGATGCTTGGTTACAGTCCCAGGGCATTGATCAAACGCTGTTCCAGCAGCGGATTGCGATGAATGCCCTCCTCAAACAGTTAAAGGCTGATATTGCAGCACCCGATATTCAAACTGTCTTTGAACAGCAGAAGGACCAGCTGGAAACCGTTGCTTTGGAAGGCTTGGTGATGTCCGATGAGTCCATGGCGACAGTTCTCCATGGGCGACTTCAGGCTGGCGAAAGTATGGAAGCCTTGAGTGAGCCTAAGGTGGGTGCCCCTTTGGTTCGCAGAGTGCGTAAAGACCTGCGAAGGGGGCAGCTTCCTGAGCCGTTGCGCACCCATGTTGCCCATGCTTCTGCTGGTAGCTTGCTTCAACCCTTAGCAATGGCTGAGTATTGGAGTATTTTTCAAGTTGAGTCTGTGATGCCTGCGGTGCTCGAAGGCGAACTCAAACAGCAGCTGGAAGAGAGGCTATTTCAACTTTGGGTGGCTCAGAAAATTAAGTCTCTAAATGTTCGCTTAACCCAGCCTGAACCTGCCAAGGAGAGTGTTAGCGTCTCCTAATTTTGCTCGGTTTCGATCCATAAGGCTTTAGTCCTTATTGACTGCTCTCCTAGGCTGTTATCTCTGCATTTTGTAGAGATAACAGTTTGATTCGTTTGCGCTCGTTCCCCTAGCGTTTAATTGTCATGCAAGATTCTCAGGTCTCGCTCGCTATACCTTTGTCTTCAGATGTACCTTTTGGAGCTGGAGAATTTTTACAGGGTGGGTTGATACCTCCCATTGGCGATCGCAAACCCCTGGCAGAGCAGCGTCACAGTTTAGCCACCCCCGAGCTAGCGGCTTGGCAGGGACAGAGCCACCCCCTTTTCTCCCTGGAAGATAGCGTTTTCCTCGGCCTGCCTTTGGGAGATCGCTCCCAGGCAGAAACGAGCCTTTCACCCAGCCTAGATGGACTCACTGGCCTGGGACTAGAAGAGGCGATCGCTCCCACCACAAATGATTCGCTACTCCGCAGCAGCATCACTCCCCTCAGATCCCTCGTCATTATTGATGCTTCTGTGGCCGAAGCAGAGGTCTTAGCAGCTGGAGTGGCCCCAGGTACCGATGTCATCATCCTGGAGCCCAACTCTGATGGGGTTGAGCAGATCAGCCAAATTTTGGAGCGATATCAAAACCTTGCTTCACTGCATATTGTTTCCCATGGCGACCCTGGTGAGGTTCAACTGGGCAACAGTCGTCTGAACCAGGGCAGTTTAGAAGACTACGGCCAGCAACTGACCCAATGGCAAAGCGCGCTTTCTCGCGATGCCGACATTCTGTTTTATGGCTGTAATCTCGCAGCGGGCGATGGCGGGGCTGCTTTTGTTGAGCAGTTGGCGGGACTGACGGGAGCTGATATTGCGGCGTCCAATGACCTCACTGGTGCCTCCAGCCAAGGGGGAGACTGGGATCTAGAGGTCGTTGTCGGGGCATTAGAAACGGCCCTGGCTTTCGACATGGCAGCCCAACAAACCTATGGCCATGTCTTAGACACCATTACTAGCAACGGCACAGATGAAACCCTGGCAGGTACTGCCAATGATGATACCTTTGTCTTTCTCGATGGCTGGGGCAATGACAGCATTAACGGGATGGCTGGTACCAACACCCTCGACTTCTCTGCCGTCACCACAGCCCTAAGCTTCACCCTGGATGCTGCGGGAAATGTCTCTGTTTCAGATGGCACGAATAGCCTCACGGCCACGGGCGATGTGGTTTCTATTCTGGGAGGAACGGGAACCGATAGCTTTACCATCGATGCCGATGGCAACAGCATCACCTCGGCAGCTGGCTCGATTACGATCAATGGGACGCCCGCTCAAACAATCGCCTTTGATTCAGCCGTTGAGCAAGTCACCGTTACCAATGTGCCTGCCTCTCCGCTCAATAATGCCGTCCTAAATAGCGGCTTTCAAGCCTTTGCAGACCTAGGGCTGAACCTAGAAACCTACGATGACTTAGCCACCAATCTTCCCTTGGTGAATGATGGCGGCAGCACGGCGGAAACGCCTTTTGCTGTGGGCGACCTGACGGATTCTGGCCAAATTCTGCAGCAGTTTCAAACGGATCTAGCCGCTGCTGCTCCCGCTGATGCCACAGAGCTAGAAACTTTCCTGGCCAACTGGGCTCCGGTCATCAATGATCCAGAGTTGGGCAACCTATCCATCACGGTGGATTCCAGTTCTGTTTCGCCTGAAGTGATCGCGGTTGCCGCTGATGGAAGCCAGACTGCTTCTCTACTGGGCAATATCAGGTTCGCAGCTCAGCGCACCAGCCAATTTAATCTGTCTGACATTGAAAGTTTGACTAGCCGTGGCATTCTCTTTGACCCCACAGCCACCTTTGATCTAGATACAACCTCGACCTTTGACCTCTCCTTCGAGGCTGCTGGCGACTTTGAGCTGCAAGTGAATGAATGGTCTGTGGCGATCGCGGATTCAGCCACGGCTGCCAACACCGCCATGCGCCTGGGCATTCTCGACACCGCTGTTAGCGGAAGCAGCATTGACCTAGATGTAAATGCATCAACGATCTTCAAAAATGTTGGCACGAATGGGACTGCCCTGTCCTTGGCCGAGTTGCAAGCGGCCAATGCTGGGGGCACGACGGCGATTGATGCCCTGCTCGATCTCAATGCCAGCGGCGCGTTAGATAGCGAGTTCACAGTCACTCCCACAGCCCAGGCTGGCTTTGTTGGACCCGCTGCAGCGGTTCTAGCCATTGACCAAACCAATATTTTTGATGCGGCATTGGTTGAACCCAGCATTGCCTTAGACGATAGCCTCCTAAGCTTTACCCGTCTGACTGCGGATGATCTGCTTGCTCCCCTTGAGCAGTTTGAACAATGGTTAGCTGCCCTAGAGAATTCCACGCTCTACGATGACACCTTGCCCCTGGTGGATGGGGGACGGGTGGGAGATTTGCTGGACTTTAGCGGCACCCTGCGGGATGAGCTGATTGCCAAGATTAGCGATCGCACTCAAATTACCGCCCTGAGTCAACCCATTGATTCCGCCACGGGTCAACCCAGCTTTTCGCTATCAGATGGTACAAGCTTTACCCTGACGGTCAATGGGGTGGACAGCACCATTAGCCTCGGCACTTCGACGACCAGCAATACTTCACTGGCCGATCTGATTGCTGATATTAATGTTGCGATCGCAACCGCTGGTCTAGCTCCCCAAGTCCAAGCCGAAGCCCTGGTCAGTAGTTCCAGCCTAATTACCTTTACATCGCAAAATCCTGAGACAGATAAAATCGACGTCAGCTTTGCCACAGCTGAGATTGCTACTGCTTTCGGCTTTGGTGCGGGGCAAAATGCGGATAATGTTGCTAGCTTCGAGACCGTTCAAGGCTTAACGGCTGCCATTGCCAGTGTCACAGGTCTCAGCTCCGTCACGAGCTACGATGCTCCCAACAACCGCCTCACCTTTGATGTTGAACTCTCCAAAGATTTAGCCGCTGTTACCAAGCCCTTCAAACCAACTTTGGAACTGGAAGGCATTGAAGATCTCACCACGGCCAGTGAGGTCACCCTGGATTCTGAGGTCGCCCTCGACTTCCGCTATGGCTACGATCTCCTCCCCACTGAGCTGCCAGTTATTGCACCGCTGGAAAATCCCACCAGTCTGGATATTAGTACTGGCAGTCTTGACTATGTCTTTGACCTGCTAATTGATGAGCAGTTGGTTTCGGCTATCACGATCGCTCGTTCATCCACAGCGGGCCTAACAGATCCGCTAATGTTAGCTGGCTTGATCAATGCAGAATTGACGACTCGTGGCGCCGATAGTTTGGTAGAAGCGATCGTCGCCGATGGTCAGGTACAGTTTCGCGCCAAATCTGCCCAGACCTCACTTACTATTCTTGCCCCTGACAACGACAGTGATGGCAGCAACGAAAATCTCAACCCAGTCGTTCAAAATCTAGGCTTTGCCAGTAGCCAAACCGCTGGGCCAGAGCTGTCACCTGCATTCTTTGATGCGGCTAATTCAGACTTAACCGGAACGGTTCGTTTGGACTGGGCGGCCACAGATGTCACTGGCCGTAAGGGCTTTATTGATTTCGACTTTCCAGAGGCTGCGGCCCAGGGGACGGTGACCTTAGCCACGGCCCTCAATGATGGCGATGGCAATGGTGATGGCTTAATCAGCTTGCCTGACTTGCAAGTGGGAGGGCGCGGCAGCTTGACTGGGACGAATGTCATCTCGCCCGGTGTATTAACAACTGGAAAAGTCCCAGCGCCAGCGAGTTTCGACCTATCAATCAGTGGTAGTGACTCCATCACCGTCACGCTCTCGCCCAATGACACCCTGACAGCCAAAGCACTCCCCACGGGCCAGGGTGACGGCAGCGCCAACGCTAATGAGTTTCAGCTTAGTGGTGACGCAACGCTGACGATCGCGATTAATGGCACGGGCCAGACCCTGACTCTGGCCAAAGCGGATACGGATGACAACAACTCTCTCCAGGACCTTGTTGCTGATCTTCAAGCGGCTATTGGGGGCAATGACAACTTAGACGGCACCCTTGAAGCTGACAGTTTTGAAGGTCGCTTGCTGTTGTCTGCGGTTAACCCCGCTGACGACTTGCAACTGAGCTTTGTCGCCGGTAATCCCGCAGAGCAATTGGGCTTTGCAACGGGACAAGTCCATGACAGCGATGAGCTTTTGATTGGGATTAACCGTGCCCTGACCCAGGCTGGCATTGGTGATCAGGTCTTGGCAAGATTGGAGAGCGATCGCCTCACCTTCGATTTCCCCTTTGGTGAAACCCTCAGCATTAGCACCACCGCTGCGGACCCCGCTGCTACAGAGCTGGGGCTGGATGGGAGCACGGCTCAAACTGCTTCTACCATCGTCAATCAACCCACGCGCAGTGGTGCGCTGAATACAACCGATACCAATGATCCGGATTACGTTGCCAACGCTGGTCTAAGAGCGCTCACCACGGCTAATAGCCAGTTTGTTTTTAATTTGGAAGGTCATGTCGCTGACCAAAGCAATACTGCTGAAAATCAGCTCACCGTTACAGCGGTGGGAGACGATCTCACTGCCCAGGCTGACAGCGCTACCACTGAGCTGGGCTTTGAGAATGAACAGACCAGTCAGAACTATCTGATTGGTGATAGCGCAGTGAGTGGTGCCGCCCTGAGCGATCGCGCAACCTTTGATATTTCAGTTAATGGTGGGACGGCGATCGCCATTGAAATCCCTGCGGGCACTGCTTCTAACGATGCATCGAGCATTAATAATATTCTCAAGGCTGCCTTTGAAGGTCAGGGGCAGGGTGTTGTTAGGGCAACACTTCTGGATGGAAAATTGTCATTTTCCCATGATGGTAATGAAACAATTAGCCTGAGTAATCTCAATGGCCTAGCCCAGGCTGGAGATCCGCCGTTCATTCCCGCTAATCCTGGCAATACCGTCGCCACCACCGAGCTGGGCTTAACAGGAGGTGATAGCTCCCAGCCTCTCCTCATCAGTAATGATCTCAACGTGGGTACGCTGGGCCAGCTGACCGAAGATGCCACGCTGAGCATTGCGTTGGGCAGTGCTGCACCTGTCACCGTTGTGGTTTCCCAGGTTTCAACTTTGGATAATGGGGATTTGGCTGGGTTGCAGGCTGATATTAATGGGGCGATCGCGGCCACCAGTCTCGCAGGTCAAGTCGAAGCCGTTCTGCTGGGCAACCAACTCGGCCTACAAAATATCAACAACAACGATACGTTAACGCTCTCCATTCCCCAGGCCTTTGAGGTTCAGAGCCAAGGTGCAGCCCTCGATATTTTTGAGAAAGTCAATTCGGATGACATTGTCGAAGCGCTGGAAGCAGCTAGCCAGGCTGTGGCAACTGTCAGCGGTAGCGAGGTCTTTAGTGAAGGGTTGCCACTCCTTAATTTGGATGCGGGAGGCATCAATGATTATGGAACTGCCTTTTCAGATTTAGTTGCAGATGCAGCCCTGGCTCCGATTAATAGCCTGCAAGAACTGACTCGTGCCATTAATGAGCTCATGGGCTTAGATGTCTTGAATCCTGCTTTTGACCCTGCCACGGCGGGTGTCTCTGCGCCGGGTATGGGCTTTCGCTTCAATGGCAGTCGCCTAGAGCTGGATGTTCTTTTTGTTAATGAAGCGACCCAAGACTATCGATTTAATCTGGATGCCTATGGCTTGGCTTCCCTGGATGCTAACGGCGTACCCGATGCACTCAATAACGAGAAACTCTCTGTCTTGGATGGCCGAGGGACACTAGAGCTAGATGTAGAATCCACCGCAACAGTCAACCTAGATCTTGAGCTGGATTATGCAACTGATGAGCCTGTTATTACCTTAGAAGATGACTCAGATCTGACCGTTGACTTCCAGTCCCAGAATGATGACTTAGATTTCTTAGCCCTAGTGGGGGTCAGTAATCTGACCGTGCAGAATGGCGCATTGATTATTGATGGTGACGGTGATGCCTCGACCCCAGACTTTGCCAGCTACAGCGGCAATTTCAATGGTCCCCTCATTCTCGACGGTCGTACTTTCCAAGATGGCAGTGACTTCACGACCGCGCTCACAGGCCAGGCAGAAATAGAACTGCCCTTCTTCCAAAATGCATCGGTCAACTCCAGTTTGGGTGACCCCTTAGTTATTCAAATTACCGATCTGGAAGATGCAGCCTTCGGCACCGCAGGCTCGGTCAACATTCCTAATCCAGATGACCTGCCAGACCTAGCGCCCCTCGCGGAGAGCCAATTTATTGAGCTACTGCGCAATCCAGATTTTCTTATTAATGCCATAGATCGTGTTCTCAGCTCTATCCAAACCGCTGTAGAAGCTCCCTTTGCAGCCCTAGAAAACCTGCCACTGATCGGTGACAACATCATGGATGGCGTGCAGCCCTTCTTTGATGACATCACGCAAATGCGCATTGAGGTGCGCAACTTCCTAGAGACTGCCTATGCCGAGACCATTGGCCAGGCCAACGATGGTGATCTGGTTGCCATTCTCCAAGAAGCTCTGTTTGATCTCTTTGCTTCGGACAACTCCCGTTCCGACACAGTCCTAGATAACAACAATGACGGACGTGGACCCCGCATCGGCATCCTCAAAGACCTTAAGGATGACGGCGATGCTTTAGTCGACATTGATGATGTTGTGGTCACAACCTTTGCCGGTAATGGCAATGATGGGGTTCAGTACGACTTCCATCTGGGCCAGAGCTATAGCATTGCCCTGCCTTTTGAACTGGGCTTTGGCGTCGGGGATCTTGGCCTAGATGAACTGTTGCCTGGGTTTGGCTTCAATGTAGATGGCGGTGAGGGAGTGACCTTCGATTTCTCCTGGGATCTGCGCTTTGGCTTTGGGGTCAGTGAGCAGGAACTGTTCTACGTCAACACGGATCAGCATGAGAATATTGCGGATACCTCTAGTGAATCCGTTGATGAATTGGTACTGGCGATCGATGTAACTGTCCCTGGCTTCAATGCAGATGTGAACTTGGGTCTTGTTGGCGCAAAAATTGATGATGGCGTTGAGGCACCGCTGAAAGTCACCAGTCTGGATGCCATGAGCCTCTCAGACGTACTGCTCAGTAATGACAATGGTTTAGAAGGTGCATTTGAGGTCCGACTCTATAAGGACAATGGCGGCATCGATACGAACCCTGTTCTATTGACCTTTGACAACACCGGCACTGGCATGAGGGGAGGCGGTATTTTAGGAGCCCTCGATGCTCCAGCCCGCGCTGCGCGCCTCATTACTCAGCTGAATCTTCAACTTTTCGAGCTGAGCACAGGCGGCCTCATTGCCACGCCAGATTTGAGCGCAGTCTTGAATGAAGATCATCCTGACTACGATCCAATCAACCCTGCTGCAAGGTTGATTTTGACGGCCCGTGATCCAGACATCACTCGCATTGAAATCACCCATCTGTCTGGAAATGACTTTGGTTTCGGTGGCTCTGACGATATTCAGTTTGAGGATCAACGGGCGGTGGGCCTGGGTTTTGACGATACCCAAACTGCTTCAGGTGGACAAATCGTTGCCAAATTTGATGCCCCTAAGGATGGCCGCATTAATCAAGATGTCATGTTCACCGTCACTGTTGGTGGTGAAGAAGTGGAGGTGATGCTCCATACCTCCACCCTGGATGATGAAGCGGAACTCGATGACGGCACCCTGGTGACTGACCTAGCTGCCCTAGCCGTTCAACTCAATGACGTCATGGAACTGGCGTTGCTGGAAGCCGGTTTAGCTGCAACCGCCGTTGTTGCCAGCATCCAAGGTGGAAAGTTAGTCCTCAGCGGCAGTAGCCTCGAACAAATTGAATGGAGCCGATTGGATATTTCCTTCCTCCATGTTGAATTTACAACTGACTTAGTGGACCCCGATGATGCAGGCCGCTTGACCTTGCCGGAAATTTTTAGCGACCCCTTAGCGACCTTGGAAGCCAAGCTGGCTGCAGAAGCCCAGGCCCGCCTCCACATCAATACCAATGCCGATACCGTTACTGATTTTGTAGAAGACGTCATTGGCTTTGGCGGCCTCGGTCTGCCTCAAATCGACTTTGATTTTATGGTGGGCTTCACCGGTAGCCTAGATATTACCGGCGGCTTTGAAGCGGAATATGACGTTAGCAATCTGCAATTTGCCAATATTCAGGTCAATGTTGGCGAGCTGCTGTCTAACTTGCTTGGCCCTGTTCTAGGCGGTGTCCAAGAAGTTCTAGGCCCCATCTTTGATATTTTGGGACCCGCTGCCAACAGCGCCCAGGGTTTCCTCAATGCGCCCATTCCAGTCTTAAGTGATTTAGCAAGTTTGTTGGGAGTGAGTAATGACTTCTCCCTCTTGGACTTCACGGGTAATAAGCAGGCGTTCAACCAATTCTTTGATGTCGTCGTTACCATCATCGATTTGATTGATGCCTTTAATGATATTGATTTCGACAATGGTCCCATCATTGTCAATTTGGGCTGTTGGGAGCTGGACTTTGATAAGG
The DNA here is from genome assembly GCA_938002085.1 of uncultured Pseudanabaenaceae cyanobacterium. Lineage (GTDB taxonomy): Bacteria > Cyanobacteriota > Cyanobacteriia > PCC-9006 > JAAUQQ01 > JAAUQQ01. Next base: position 22,555 of record CALLAT010000135.1, on the reverse strand, counting down.
ACAGTCCCACCTATTTCCCCAGAACCAAGCTTCCCCTACCCTGCGAAGCGGTGGATATTTTTGAGGACTTGGGCGGAGAAGCCGATCCTATTTCTAGAATTCTCAAGTTGCTCGGCGTTAGCGCTGATGGAACTTCCGTGGTGGAAGTTGAGCCTGCGGGTGTCAAGCTCGATTTCTTAGATCCAGGCAATATTCTCAACCTAATTTTGGGTGAGACCTTTGATATTGTCAGCATCAACCTTCCCAAGCTTCATCTGGAGCTGGGCTTGGATGTGGGCTTTGACTTCAAGGCCCTCGACTTTGGTGTAGGGGGGGGCGTCACTGTAGATGTGGACCTTGGTTTTGTCTATGACTCCACTGGCTTAGATCGAATCATGGATGCCCGTAATTTGGGCCTAGAGCCCGATTATGGCGATCTGTTAGATGGCTTTTATATTCGGACCAAGCGAGGGGCTGAGTTCAGCCTGGGTGCAAACTTCTATGGCCGAGGTGGCATCGATATTACGACACCTCGAATCTGTCTTGGCTTCTTGGGTTGTACGCCTGCCTTCACGATCTTTGCGCTGGAAGCAGAGCTCTATGGCAACTTTAGCTTAGGCTTAGATTTGCGTGATCCGAACGAGGATGGTGCGCTTCGCTTTGATGAAATCATGGACTTAACCAATGATTTCAGTGACCCAGAGCGCCTTTTCTTCCTGTTCGACATTATTGGCAGCGCGAACTTTGGCTTTGACTTTAGCGGCACGATTTTAGGCCAAACCATCACGGCTGCAGATCTTGGGATCAAGCTTGACATTGGTGGTAGTTTCTCTGCTCAAGATTTCTTTGGCACGATCTTTGGCTTTGAAGATCCCTTCACTGGCACCCTTGGCGAAATCATCGGGGGTAAGAGTACGAATCCAAGCCGTGTGTTGCGCATCAACGCTGGCGAATTTGACTATGCCCGCATCCATGGCGATACCGATGATAGCGACGGTGTGAAGAATTGGACGGTTCGGTCTTCGGGGAATGACATCATTATTAGCGATGGCTCCCGCAGCACGACGATCGCCAATGCTGCCAGCCAAGTAGACTCCATCATGTTCCGGGGCACCAATGCTGACGACAGCATTGACTTTAGCGGTCTAGCCTTGCCAATCTCGGTTGATGCTCGCGGTGGTATTGGCAACGATCGTATCATCGGCGGTGATGGCAATGACCTTATCCTGGGCGGCTCTGGCCGAGATGAAATCGAAGGCGAAGATGGTGATGATGCCCTCTACGGCGACGAAGGAGAAGATGATATCCAGGGCGATGCCGGTGACGATATCCTCATTGGCGGTCGCGACAACGACACCTTAGCCGGAGGGGCCGGTGCAGACCTCTATCGCTATGGCACCACTCGCTCTGAACGCGGCGGCTGGGGCCAAGACACAGTCAATGAAGATCTTCAAATCAGCAACGTTTCTGCTGGAACTGATAACGTCATTCGTATTAGTTCAGCCAGCCACGGTCTGACGAACGGAGATGTGATTACCCTCTCGGGTCTAGAGGGCATTACGAACAACGGTGAAGCCGCAGAAGGCGCTTTTGCTGTAACTCGCATTGACCAAGACACTTTTGAACTGCAAAACACTAGCGTTGGTGGAACCTATACAACTGGAACGGGTGCCTTCTTTAAAGAGGCACGACTACTTGATATCGCCAGCGTTGAGGATGAATTTGCCTATGTTGCGGATACGGGCACTGTGACAGCCGGAAGTCGCACGTTAGCCATTGAGAGTCTGGGCACTGAAGCGGGGGTCTTCCGTATCACCGCGTTCCAGCATGGCTTACAAACCGGCGATACGGTGACGGTTGCGGGTGTGGAGGGTTCGACCAACGCCAATGGCACCTTCCAAATTCTCAAGGTGAGTGACAATCGCTTTGACCTTAAAGCTTCCACGGTTCATCCTGCCGGTAAGATTCGCATCACTTCAGCGAATCATGGTCTAGCAACAGGAGACACCATTAGCGTGACCGGTGTTGGGGGCGTATCCAATGCCAATGGCACTTACAGCGTTACTCGGGTGAGCGATGACCAAATCCTATTGAATGATTCCAAGTTTATTGGCTCCTATGAGCGGCGTAATGGCACTGGTTTTATTATTGCGGCTAGCGATCGCACTGCTACTGAAATCAACAGCGATCCCGCCAGCAAACTCAAACTCCTCACCGACACCCTCGATTTTTCAGCCCTGGGCAGCAACAAGCCCCTCAACATCACCCTGGACAACAGCGGTACTGAAGTCAAAATCGGTAGCGAAGAAGTTCCCGTCAACACCGTCACCCTAGATGATCATAACGTTGAGACGATCCTGGGTGGCCGTGGCGAAGATGACTACAACATCAGCGCCAACCCTAGCCACTTCACCCGCTTGGATGGCCAAGAAGGGGGGGATGACTACAGCATTCAGCTCACCGATGATCTGAAAGGAGATGTGCTGATTAAGGACACGGGGGAAGTTCGCGCCATTGATCGACTCTTGATTGAGGGTAAGGATGACGCGAATGCTCCGGACACCGTGGGCATTCGCAGCGAAGCAATCTTCTTTGGCCCCGGCAAGTCAATTGAATATTCTCCGGGCGGTGCTGACAGTGGCTTGGAGCAAATCAAGGTAGACCTACTCCAAGGTGATGATGTCATTAATGTGGAGAGCACGCCCCAAAACACTACTGTTGCAGTGAATGCTGGGGCTGGCAGCGACACCTTTAATGTGGGTGTGAGTCTCAATGATGGTGGCGCAACTACTGAAGCCAATCTCAATGGGCTAGCGGGTACCCCTCGCTCCCAAGGTGGAGCTGGACCTCTGATTTTGGACGGCTTTGACCAGGAAATTGAGGAAGACCCAGACAGCACCGATGTGGATCGCCTCAACATATTCGAAACGACCGATACCACTGGCAACAATGCTGCTAATGGCACAGCTGGTGAACTGACGGCTACAGCTCTGACTGGCCTAGGTATGGATGTTGGCCTTGAGTACGGTGCCATGGAACGCCTGGATCTGCGCTTGGGCCAAGGTGATGATGAGCTGACATTGACTGGCTTAACGGCAGATTCCAATAGCACCATTCACGGGGGCGGCGGCAGCGACAATATTACAGTCTCTGGCTTGACTGAAGCGGGCAACCAAGCCTTGACGGTTTATGGTGATACCTCTGCGGATGGCGAGCATCGTGTGGATGCTGCGGGTAATGATGTTGTGGATGCATCCGCAGTTTCCAGGACCATTGTGTTGGATGGTGGCGGTGGCGATGACACCCTGCATGGGGGCAGTGCTAAGGACTTTATTGCCGGCGGCAGTGGCAATGATTCACTATTTGGCAATGCAGGCGATGACGAAATCTACGGTGACGCTGGATTCGATCTAGATCTGGACAACCGCGCTTTCACGATTACGACGAGCGGTCGTGCGGACGGTGGCAATGGCAACGGTGATGATTTTGATTCCCCCGGTGCAGACACGATTGAGGGAGGCGAGGGAGCCGATATCATCCTGGGCGACCAGGGTCTGATTACCCGGAATACGACAGGTGGCCTAACCACTAACGTGGACCTGAATGACCTGGGTATTGTTGAGCGGATTGAAACTACGAATGAAGCCCTTGGCGGTGAAGATCGCATCAGCGGTGGTGCTGGGGCCGATATGATCTTTGGTGGTGTCAGTCTCGTCGAGCATCCCGATGCTGCGGTGATTGGCGATGAGATTGATGGTGGTAGCGGGGCCGATATCATCCTGGGGGATGCCGGTATCGCCATTGGCAGTGATGGTAGTGCTGATGCCAATGATGTGTTGTCGCGATCGCCTAACCTAGGCGGCATCGATACCATTAGCGGTGGCGAAGACAACGATGTCATTGTCGGTGGCAGCCTGGGCGATAGCATTCAAGGCAACGCTGGCGATGACTTAATCCTGGGTGATCAAGGCCGCATCACCCGCAATGCAACCGACGAAATAGAATCTGTTGAAACCACCAATGAGACCAGTGCGGGCAATGACAGCCTCGAAGGCAATGACGGCAATGACGTGATCCTGGGGGGCAGCGGTGCAGATAGCGCTCAAGGTAATGCGAACGATGACATTATCTTGGGTGACAACGGTAAGGTCATCTTCGTCAACAATGAGCTGGATCGGGTAGACAGCATCCTCCCGGCAGTGGGCGGTGACGATAGCCTGCTCAGTGGTGATGAAGGCAATGACATTGTCCTGGGTGGCGCTGGTGCGGACATCATTACCGGAGCAGAAGGTGATGACATTCTTCTGGGTGACAATGGTTCCGTGTTGTACGGCGAAGATGGCGATCGCGCCACTTTAGATGTGGTCACAACTCCTCTAACGGATTACGACCAAGGCGCAGGCGACAATATTGATGGTGGTGCCAATGACGACATCATCATCGGCAGCGTGGGCGATGATCTACTCTATGGCCGCGAAGGCAAAGACAAGCTCCTGGGCGACAACGGTCGGGTTCAGTTTTCCAATGGCGCACTCACGGAAATCACAACGCTTAACCCGGATGAGGAAGGCCAGGATGAGTTAGAAGGCCATGAAGGCGACGATGTGCTCCTAGGAGGCTCCGGTAACGATGGACTGAAGGGCCAAGCTGGGGCGGACATTTTGCTGGGCGACAACGGTCGGATTGAGTTCTCCAATAGTCAACTCACGGAAATCACAACCCTCAATCCAGAAGAGGCAGGCCAAGACAATTTAGAAGGTAATGAAGATAATGACGTGCTCCTAGGGGGGGCTGGTGATGACGAGTTGCAAGGTCAAGCCGGGGCGGACATTCTCCTGGGTGATAATGGCCAGGTTCTATTTGATGCCGGTGTGATTCGTCGCATTGAAACCACAGAATCTGGCATTGGCGGCACAGATAACATCAGCGGTGACATCGGTGATGATATTGGTTTTGGTGGCTTTGGTGACGATAGTCTGACGGGTGGAGCAGGTAACGATACGTTGTTGGGCGATAACGGCTATCTGGACTACGAAGCAGATGGTGATCTGTCTACATTAGATGTTGTAGCAACGCCTAGTACTGAGAGTGAGTTGGGTGGCAAAGATAATATTGCTGGTGACGAAGGTGACGATCGCCTCCTGGGCGGTGCCGATGACGATACCATCACGGGCGCTGCAGGTCATGACAAACTCATTGGTGACAATGGCAAGTTTAGTTTCACCGCAGGCCAGCTAACCCGCCTGGAAAGCCTGGACTCAGCCGGGGCAGGCATGGATGAGCTGGAAGGCAATGCGGATGATGATGTGATTATGGGTGGCCTGGGTGATGACCAGATCCAGGGGCAGCTAGGTGATGATATTTTGTTTGGTGATGGTGCTGTGATGGCCTACAGCAATGGCCAAGTCACCCGGCTGGAATCTCAAGTTTTAGCGCTTGGGGGGCAGGATAATCTTGATGCAGGCGAAGGCAACGATATCGCCTTGGGAGGCAGTGGCGATGATCAAATTGCGGGTCGAGGGGGCGACGATATTATCTCTGGTGATAACGGCCATGTGGATTACAGCCTCGATGGCGACTTGAATACTGTTGATGAAATTGCAACGCCAGTGGATGGAGCCGTTGCGGCCCTGGGTGGCAGCGACAACATCACGGGAGATGAAGGCCAAGACATTATCCTCGGCGCCGCTCAAGGCGATACGGTCAGTGGCGGCGATGGTGCAGATATCATTCTGGGAGACAACGGCAAGCTGTCTTATAGCGCTGGCCTGCTTAACCGCGTGACCACAGCTCTGCCTGAGCAGGGTGAAGACGATCGCCTGCTAGGTGACGAAGGCACTGATATTGTCCTGGGCGGTGAAGGTAAGGACAGCATTGAAGGAGGAGGCGATCGCGACATTCTCTTGGGCGACAACGGCGAAGTCCTCTACCAGGCCGGAACCGTTAGCCAGGCCCAGACAACGGAGCCTGGGGTGGGTGACGATGACGAAATTGATGGTGGCAATGCCCTCGACTGGATCTTTGGTGGCGCTGGCGCAGACCGTCTCTTTGGCCAGGCGGGCGATGACCGCATCCTGGGTGATAATGGCATTGCCGATATGTTGCTCGATACGGTTGTCAGCACATCTCCTACCCTTGGTGGTCAAGACAGCATTTACGGTGGCCTGGGCGAAGACACGATCTTTGGCGGTACCGAAGCTGACTTTATCCATGGGGATGAGTTTGATGTGAGCCAAGGGCTGTGGCGCATTGTCTCCACCGATGACTTTGATTTAGATGGCAATGATGACTTCCTCTGGCGGGAGCTGAACACTGGAGAATTGGCCGTTCAGTTTGTGGTCGGTAATGGCGTGAATGTGACCCAGCAGGTCAAGGCTCCGCTGCTGCGCGGCAGCAATTTCGAAGTGTTGGGCACTGGCGACTTCAATGGCGATGGCGCCGCTGATATCGTTTGGCGCGATCGCCAAACGGGCATAATCGATGCCTGGTTGATGGAAGGCGAACGCTATCTCAGTGAAGCAGCACTCAATCTTCCTCCCCTTGGCCTGGAGTGGGATGTGGCAGCCATTGATGACTTCAATCGTGACGGCAATGCTGACTTATTCCTGCGGCACACCACCGTTCCGCTCAACCTGATTTGGTTTATGGCCGGGACCAATTTGGTCTCTGCCAGTGAAGTCCTAGGGGCACCCACCTTCGACGTGAACTGGAGCATCGGGGGGACAACTGATTTCAATCAAGATGGGCACACCGATATTCTGTGGCGCAATCCGTTGATTCCCGAGGAGCGGGTTTGGTTCCTCAATGATGAGAACTACTTGGGTCAGTCCGTTCTCAATGTTCTGCCTAGCCCCAATAGCGACTGGGCGATCGCCGGCATTGGAGACTTTAACCAAGATGGCAATGGCGACATCATTTGGCAAAACCAAGTCGATGGTCTGCCTGTGATTTGGAACCTCGATGCCGTGGAGTTTAGCCCTAGCCTCTTCAATGCTGCATCGCTGGATTGGCAATTAGTGGGCAGTGGCGACTTTAACGATGATGGCCAAGCGGATTCAGTCTGGCGCAATGCCACAACAGGTCAGACGGCGCTGCGCCTGATGAATAACGGTGAGATTCTGCGCGATACCTTCGTCGGTCCCCTGGTGCAAGATCCCAACTGGGAAATTAGGGCCGTGGCTGACTTTAACGGCGATGGCCAAGAAGACTTGCTCTGGCGTCATCAAGTTGCGGGTCTCAATCTGCTGTGGGGCCTCAACGGCACTGGACTCATTTCCCAGGGACTGCTCCCGGCTTCCACCGTGGACAGCAACTGGCGCATTGCGGCCTCGGGTGACTTTAATGGCGATGGCCAAGAAGACTTGCTCTGGCGCAGCCGCATCGATGGCGCATTAGTGGTGTGGTTGTTGAATAACGGCGTTGAATTTAGCAGTAGCCTGCTCCAAACCCCAGCGTTGGATCTGAGCTGGACAATTGAAGGCATTGCAGACGTCAATCAAGATGGCCAACAGGATCTATTGCTCCGCAATCAAAACACCAATGTTCTACTGGCACGATTCTTGAACGGCATCGAACTGGCCGGAGATGCCGTTTTGCAGCTTCCCAATTTCCCCACTCAAGATTGGCAAATTGGTGCTTTTGAAGACTTCAGCAATGATGGTGGCCTAGACCTGTACTGGCAGAATCAACTCAATGGTGCCCAGGTGCTATGGGGCTTAGATAATGTGAGTTTCCAGTCGCAGCAGGTTTTGGTTGTCGGTCAAGATCAAGGTCTAGTGGACTGGTTCTTGGAAGGCAGTGCTCTGATCCAAAACCAATTTGATAGCCGCGACCTGGGCTGGAGTCTGGTGGGCAGCGGTGACTTTAACCGAGATGGTCAGGCCGATGGCGTGTGGCGCAATGGCGGCACAGGGCAAACCTCCATACGCCTGATGAATGGCGATGAAGTGCTGCAAGATATTTTTGTAGGGCCAACTGTTCTAGATCCCAATTGGGAGATCCAGGCCATTGGTGATTTTGATAGCGACGGCCATGAAGATCTGCTCTGGCGACATCAGCTCGGAGCCCAGACTTTACTGTGGTCTCTGGAAGGAACAAAGTATCGCAATAGTGCGCTTCTCCCTGCGACCCCCATCGATAGCAACTGGCGCATTGCAGGCTCAGGAGACTTCAATGGTGACGAGCAAGAAGATCTGCTCTGGCGCAACCAAGTGGATGGCTCGTTAGTGACCCTCTTTATGGATCGTGGTGTTGATATCGGCAGTACATTGCTCGGTGCGCCTGCCTTGGACTTGGGCTGGGTCGTTGAAGGGGTCGCTGATATTAATCAAGATGGTCAGCAGGATTTATTGCTGCGCAACCGCTTCACCAACGACATTCTGGCGCGCTTCTTAAATGGCGTGCAGTTAGTTGGCGATGCTGTGATTAACCTGCCCTCTCTGCCGGATCAAAGTTGGCAAATCGGAGCCTTTGATGACTTTGGTGGTGATGGACAGCTCGACTTCTACTGGCGCAATCAACCCACGGGATTGGAGGTGCTTTGGGAGTTGAATGGCACGGACTTCTCAGGACAGCGCATTGTCTACGGTCAGCAAACCGCAGACCTGATCTTGGGCGACCATGGTCAGCGAGACTTTAAGCTCAGCCGGGAAGATAGCTATCAGTCCATCTTCACCACCGCTGGGGATGGCGGAGGAAATGATGTCATTTACGGTGACCAGGGCGACGACAAAATCCTGGGTCAACAGGGCGATGACACCATCTATGGCAGCAGTGGCGAAGATGACATCATTGGCGGCCATAACGTCCTGGGCGGCATTGATGGGGCCGACCAAATTGAAGGCGGTAGTGAGGCCGATGTGATTCTGGGCGATAACGGCAGCATCAAGCGTCGCCCCATTGACCCCGAATCTCGCACCTGGGAACGCCATGATTTGCCCTTTGATGATGTCATCCGCGACATTCAGCGCTTTGATGATAGCGATCGCATCACGGCCCCAGATCAGCTCCAGGGCAATGGTGGCGATGACATCATCCACGGCCAACGCGGGAACGATGTCATCTCCGGGGGCCAAGGCGATGACGAACTCTACGGTGACCTAGGCAGCGACCAAATCCAAGGCGATGACGGCCATGACACAATCCTGGGCGGCACCGGCCAAATCATCAGAGACTACAGCCCCAATGGTGCAATCCGCCAAGACATCAATGGCGCTTGGCATCGCGATGTGACCCTGACCGAAGTGGTGAATGTCGTTAACGCTCGCGACCTAGCCACAGGCGGGCTCACTGCCGATGAACTGGCCGCAGCGGAGAAACTACTGCTAAGTGGTCTATACAACCCTGACGGCAGCCGCGCACTCAACAGTGACGGCAGTTGGAAAACGGTGCAGCAGCAGCTTGCCATCTTTGCCGATGGTGCCGATGTGATCTCCGGCGGTGCGGGCGATGACCAAATCTTTGGCCAGGGCGGCGATGACCAGATCAATGCCGGTGAGGGAGAGAACTACGTTGAAGGCAATGGCGGGGCTGACCGCATTGTCGGTGGCAGCGGCAATGACTTCTTCATCGGCGACGACCAGTTTAATGGGGTGCCTTGGGAGAGCCAGAATCCCAACGTGACCCATGGCCTGCATCTCATTGAGCAAGCCCTGGGAGGAAGCCTGCAACTCGGTACCTTTGGCACGGTGATTACGCCATCGGTCAACGTTACGGCCAATCCCGACCAAGGCCTCTTGCCCATTCTCGCAGTGGATCAAGAAGGGCAAGCTCAAAATCCCCAGGCGCTAGGACTCACCACCAGCGACGGTCTCACCGTTGAGGCTTTGGTGCAGTTAATTCCCAGCGTTTCCGGCCATGGGGCTTGGTTGCCGGGCAATGACACGCTTCTCAGTGGGGCTGGTGAGGATACCGTCGTGGGTGATGACTACAGCCTGGTCATGCCTTTGCGCACTGGCGATGCGGGCCTAGATGGCCTGCTGGAAGAGCTGACGCGGGAGCTGAGTCAGCTAAGTTACGACCTCCATGATGTGGAGATTGGTCGAGATCGACAGCAGCCGAACCAGACGCTATCCATCGGGAACGACATTCTCGATGGGGGCAGTGATGATGATTTGGTGGTGGGTGACAGCGCGATCGCCTTCGGCCCCCTAAAACCTGGCTTGCCGAATACAGATGCGGGTCTGGGCAATCGCTTAGCAGACCTACGAGCCATCATCAGTCAGTTCGATGCCCAAGTCCTCAATGTGGTCTCAACGCTTGTGGCTGATACAACAGCTCCTGCCTCAGGGCCTAATCAGCTCTTGATGGGCAACGACAACATCAGCGGAGGTGAGGGCGATGACCACCTCTTCGGCGATGACGTCTTCCAGCTCAGCCCTGTCCTGGATGAGCTGCCCTACCCCAACAGTAGTTTCTGGGACTACGGCTTCTCCCAACAGGAACGCCCCACCAGCCCCAACTTGCCGGAATGGAATCGTGACCAGGGCAACGACATCATTAACGGTGCAGCTGGCAGTGACTTTGCAGTGGGAGACTACGGCAGCATCATTACCCCCATCGTGACCTCGCCTGGTACGGACGAAACTGAGCTTAAACAAAGCTTGGAACAGCTCCAGGCAGATGTTCAAACCTTCTTGCGAGATCTCTATGGCGATGACCATGGCATTGCCCATAGCCAGCGCGATCAGTCCTATGTGCTTCGAGCAGGCAATGACCTCTTAGTTGGGGAGGCGGGGGACGACTTGCTATTCGGTGATAACGCCAACATTCTGTTGCCCTGGATTCAGGGGCAGCTCAATTTAAATCTGTCCTTACAAGCAGGGTATCTGGACGAATCCGAAGAAGACTACAACTTCAGCCATGGCTTACCTCGACAGCATCAGCTCGCCCATCGCAGCCTCGATCTCAATACAACCCTGGCGGAAGATCAAATCTTTGGGGGGCTAGACAACGATCAACTCTTTGGTCAAAGAGGCATTGATCAGCTCTTGGGTGAGGCGGGTGATGATGCCTTATTTGGTGGTTCTGAGGCCGATGGATTGGATGGAGGCATCGGTATCAATGTGGTTCGCACGAGTAATCCGAGTCCTAAGGATGCAGAGTTACTCAATGGGGTGATCAATGCTCGGCTACTGGAATTACTCACGCCAGAATTGGTGCAACAGCTTCAAGAAACCACCCAAAACCAGGCTGCGGCCATTTTGAACGGCAAGTTTCGAGTTGAAGCGCCTAGCTAAAAAATAGGGGTTAAGACCTCCATAGACAAATCGATAGGGGCTCGATATAACCGGGCCACCAAGCTTACCAGTTGATTCAAAGTTTCACTTACAGAGAAATTGGAATGTCACAGCAACAGTCCCAGTACAATCTCTTTCGTATCACTGCAATGCCAGCTTTTATTTTGAGCCTGGCTGGGTTGGGGATGAGTCCTGCCATGGCTCAAAAAACGGAAGCCGAGATGTTGCAAGAACAGCTCACCCGTTTAGAAACCCAGCAAGAGATGCTGCGCCAGGAAATCGATAGCCTCAAGCAACAAATTCTTGGGAGTGACCCCGTTGCAGTTGAGGAGGAGACTGAGGGATTGACAGAGACCTTGGCGGTTGAATCGAGCGATCGCCCCCAAGGCTTGTATCTCTCAAGCGAAGTTCTCTTCTTTGAGCCCAACCCCAGCGATGTCTTGGACTTTGCGATCGCCGATGATTCCGATGCCTTTGCGGTGGGAGGAGACCTGGCTGCGGTGGACTACCACGACGCTATCAATACTCGAATTGGCGTGGGCTATCGCAAAGGCAATATCGATGGGCGGGCCACTTGGCTGAGTGTGGAGAGCGATGGTAACGCCAGCGCGGAGCGTCCTGACAATGGCTTTTTGTTCTCGACCCTGAGCCATCCTTCCCAAAATGATCGAGCTGAGACTGCGGAGGCCAACACGACGCTGGACTATACCAGCACCGATTTGGAATTGGGGTATGCCATGGAGTTGGGTGAGCAATTTGACCTGCGCCTGTTCTCTGGTCTTCGGTTTGCCGATACCGATCAGGATCTGACAGTGAAATACGACGGAGTGGACTTTACTGAAGCTAAGGTCTTCGTTGACCAGGACTTTACGGGCTTTGGGCCTCGGATTGGGGCGGATGCTCGCTGGGCAATTGGGTCTGGGTTTAGTGTGTTTGGTCGGGCAGCGGGCTCTCTGCTGATGGGCGATCGCCAGGTGAGCTATCTCGAAACTGATAATGGTGGTGAGGATGTTGTCGCAGACTTCCAGCAACAAAATAGTGATGAGGTGATGCCGGTTGCGGAGATGGCATTGGGCCTAGATTGGACAAGGTCCATTGCTGAGCGGGCTGGCTTAAGCCTGAGTGTGGGATATGAATATCAAAACTGGTTCAATGCCTATGAAGATATTCAGTTTGTGGATGCCGCTAACCCAGGACTCTTTACAGAAAGCAAGGGGGATATGACGTTCCAGGGCTTTTTTGTGCGGACTGGGCTGTCGCTAAATTACTAGCGTCGATCGCCTGGCTAAAATGACTGCAAACGAAAAGGGCCTCCTGTTAAGGAGGCCCTTTTTCATGGGATAGAAGCTGGTGTCATAGAGACGAGTAGACGTTAAGCAAACTGATGCAGCAGCTTTTTACCGATGGTTAAGCATTTGCGATGTTGCTGTTGAAAATAGGGCGGCGCACCATTCATCCGCAATAGCATTTGTTCCAGTGCTTCCTTCGCGAGGGCAGGCTTTCCGAGCTGCTGATAGACCTGGGCGAGGAGCAGCTCATCGGCGGGGTTGCTATGGCGATCGCATTGGCGCAGTAGGCAATCCTTCGCGTTGTCCCAATCCTTAAGCTCAAACAGAACCTGGGCATAAAACGTTCCCCCTTCACCAAACTGGAAATCTGGATCTACCGCCATAAGCCGAGTTAACCAATCCCTTGCCTGGGCGAGATCTTGCCGTGTCACTGCAATATTGGCCATGCCCCAAAGGGCACGAGCATTCTCTCCATCCTGGGATAACGCTTGGTCATAGGCTGACTCCGCCTGCTCTAGCTCTCCCCGGTCGTAACGTAAGTCGCCCAGTCGCAAAAACTGGTGCAGCTTGCCGATGTTGCGAGCATCGGCTTCGGCCTGGAGTACCTCGGCGTCATTCTTGGGCTTGGTCTGCAACCAGTAGGGCAGTAAAACCTTCGCCTTCGGGCTAGAAACCCTGGGCCACCAGCATTTAATGGCGTAGAGCAGGGCCCCACCGATGTGGAGCAGCACCATGAAACATAACCACCATTTGCGACTATGGCCCACTTCCTGCCGGCTGCAATCGACCACCATGGTGAGCCAGAAAATAAAGGCAATAACGCCCCAGGGCGTCAGTAAATAGGACAGTAAGACTGTAAAAAAGTTTTCTAACACGACTCTAAGCAATGGTAGTTAGAGTCATCATTCCCAATTTGTACGGAAGTACGATTTTCTTTTCTCAGTGACTTTTCTAGAGCCCTGGCTCTCCCAATTTCGACCGCAAAGTAAGAACACCGAAGCAGATCTCAGGGGAATTGCGTGATGGTGAATCTCGGCTAATTCCGGTTTGTTTTTGCCTTGAGTATATAAAATTACAACTACTGAACTTTTCATATATATCCGGCTATCTGGTGAGTTGAACGTATAAGGAAGGCGAGTGCTTTCTAGTACTAATTGTGATCTCTCTACTCGTTAGAAAGATTGCGTTTCCCGGGGCAATAATGTGGCGATTACCAGGCAAAGGGCTTAGTTTTAGGCACTAGCCTGGCTACCAAAGCAGCCGTGGGATTTAGGAAAAGAGGTCAACTCAGGGCTGGCTTTGAGTCATCAAAGCCAAAAAAAGGGCATCCCCATGGGGATGCCCTTTCAAATATTCTTCAATCATTCAATGAGGCTGGTAATCCAGCTTGCGAGCCTATTCAGGCTCGGCCCAGAGGTCTTCTGCTTCAGCTGCCCCAGCGACTGCTGCGGTGGGTAAGTTGGAGGGCTCAGGGTTGCTCGTTACCGCAACTTCAGGAGCGGTAATGTTGGCAGCATCCATGTCAGGAGCAGCCACTTGAGGAACAGGAGCCCCGGTTGCAGCCTCTTCGCTGCCGTTGACGGCGACTCGAACGCGGTAGTCCGGCGCTGCGGTGAGCTTTGGCAAGTTCAGGGTGAGTAGGCCATGGCTGTAGTCTGCCGAGACTGCCTGGTGCTGTATGCCTTCGGGTAGGCGCACAGCCCGTTTGAAGGCCCCGGTGCGGAACTCGGAGTGGATGAACTGGGCTTCGGTGGCTGGGCAATCGCCAGTGACTGTCACGCTGTCCTGGGTGGCCTGGATGTCTAGGTTCTCTGCCTTGATGCCAGGGAGTTGTAGCTGGAGTTCGTAGCGATCGCCTAAATCGCGCAGTTCGGCAGCGGGTTTCCAGGCCTGGGCTTCTGTGGGGGCTTGGCCACGATCCTCCAGCATCCGTTCCGCTTGACGGCGCAGTTGATCTAGTTCCGGGGCGATTTGCCAATAAAGCGTGGTCATGGGAGCAATCTCCAAAAGGTTAGTTGTGAATCAAGTCACTTTTAATGGGACTAAAAGTGACTCAGTTAAACCCGTAAGGCGAGTTAAGAAGAAGCACTAATTGGGTTTAAGTCTGGTGGATTTAAGCCCGTTGTACTTCGGTTTTGTTCGATGACTCAATGGTGCCGTTGGTGCGAGTTAAGCAACAGGTGTCAAAAGCCGACCTCTGTGGTGAGTAGAACCGAACGCTGATTGCTAAGCGTGGATTTAATGCGGAAAACCGTCATGGATACTGGGCTAAACCGACTTCCAGTTTCTTGGAGCTTCGTTAGATTGAATTCATCGAGCCCAGGAGATATCGCTAAAAGATATCAATCTCTTAGATCTTCTTTTGGCTCAACCATTCTCAAGAAGGAGAAACAAAATGACTTTAATGCGCTGGGAACCGATGCGAGAAATTGATGCAGTTCGTCGCGAAATGGACCGTCTGTTTGGAGATCTAACGGCCACATCCCAAAGTGATTACTTTGGTGGCAATAACTTTATGCCAGCGGTGGAGTTAACGGAAACCGATGAAGACATTATCCTTAAGCTAGAAGTCCCAGGGATTGCATCTGAGGATCTAGAGATTCAAGCCACGGCTGACTCCGTCACCATTGAGGGGGAGCGCAAGCAGGTGGAACAGGCTGAAGGCTACAGCCGCTCAGAGTTTCGCTATGGCAAGTTCACGCGAGTGGTGCCTATGCCCATCCAGGTGCAGAACACCAAAGCCACTGCGGCTTACCAGGATGGCCTGTTGACGCTGACGTTGCCTAAGGCGGAGGCGGAGAAGAACAAAGTTGTTAAAGTTGCAGTGGAAACTGCATAGGCTGGGTGAGCTATTGATGGGCTCAGATGCTCTATCAATTTGAGGCCTGCAATAGCCAGGCCACTTCTCTGCCCCTCTGCCCCTAATTTTGGGGGAGCAGGGGGCAGAGTTATCATTTGGGCAATTTCTATATTGGGAAAATCAAGCTATGTCTGGGTTTTGTGCATGGACCTCTGTTCAACCAGAGAGTATTCAACAGTAAAAAGCAGGCAACCAAAGGCTACCTGCTAGGGGAAAAGATTCATGTGTGTCTCTGGGGCTCAAGAAAGGGAGTGGTTTCTCAGAGCACTCCCAGACGGAGTCAAACTTGGGAAACTGGCGATTTAGCTATCACGATCGCGCAGAACGCTTTCAACGAAGTTGGCATCCGAAGCATTAACTTCCAAACCGGCTGCTTCAAGAATGTCTTCGCCGGTCACAGTGCCAGAGCGGATTTGACCTTGCAATGAGCCATAGCCAGCGATGCCATCTAGATTGCCACGGTAGGCTTGAGTTGCTGCATCAAAGGGTGTCAGAGCGAAAGCGCTGGTGGAAGCGAACAGAGTAGCGGTGAAAGCGACAGCGGAAACGGCGCGAGTAATGAAAGGCATAGTCTTAGACTCCAGAAATGTTGGGGGCGGTTGTTTTGAAGCAACCTGTTTTCTTCGATGTCTACAGAATGCAGTGCTTCCCTGAGTTCACCCTGGGGGCTATCTGAGGGGGTGATAGTTGTTGGCTGAGATTTTCCTTGGAGAGAATGCAATCACAACGAAAATTCGCTTATTAAGTAGTTCTATTTACAATGCAACCAACAATACTCATCACGCCAAGTCCTAGAGCACATGAACCCAGGTACAAGATCAAAGCCGATCCCATTGGAATGCCGGTAATAAGGGATCGGCTTTTCCTTCGAGTATCCAATCCGCCAAGATCTGGGCCGTAATCGGTGCCAACAAAACCCCATTGCGATAGTGACCACTGGCTAGGCTTAGGTTCGCCAGGGGACTGGGGCCTAGAATCGGCAGCTCATCCGCCGTTTCGGGCCGAAAGCCCCACCAAGTCTCTGCAATTTCATAGCTCGCTAGAGCAGGACAGAGGCGAATGGCTTCCGTGAGGAGCTGGTGAACCCCGGCAGCAGTATTGCCGGGTTGGAAAGCGACATGCTCGGAAGTTGCACCTAAAACAATCAGGCCGTCCCGGCGAGGAACGATGTAGATGCGATCGCCAAATAAAACCTGTCCCAAAGGCATCCCAACTTCAGGCTCCGCCCCCACCCCAGGACGCAACGCCATCAACTGCCCTTTGCGAGGCGTGACAGGTGCAGCGTCAAATAAGCCCCCCGTCCAAGCCCCAGCAGCCAGAAGATAATGCTTGGCCTGGTAGATTTTGGCCTGATCATTCGTTTCCACTGCTGTAACCTCCCCCTGGCATTGGTGGATTTTCAATACCTCCACCTCCTCATGCCAAGTGACTCCGGCCTGCTCGATCGCTGCGGCTAAGGCGGAAACCAACTGACGACGATTATCCACCTGGGCATCGTTGGGAAACCACCAAGCACCCACCACTTCAGCTCCCAACCCAGCCTGACGCTGCTCTAGGGCCTCGCCTTCTAGCCACTCCACGGGGCAATCGCTTTGCTGCAATTCCGGTGGCGGTGGCGTATCCGCAAAGGCAGGTCGCAAAATGCCGCAGGGCCAGTAGCCACTATCTAGGCCTGTCAAGCTTTCCAGCTTTGCAGTCCAATCCGGATACAGGGCTCGGCTACGCAAACAAAGCTCCAGCATGGGGCCTGGTTCTAGCCCCTCAGCTTGGGGGGCCAGCATTCCGGCGGCGGCATAGGCGGCGGCTTCACGGCGATCGCGGCTGAGCACGGTAACGCTGGCTCCCCGCAGGCGCAGCTCCAACGCTGTGGCCAGGGCCATCAACCCCCCCCCGATGATCAAAACATCGGGCACCATATTAAACAAAACATCAGGACGAAGCGCCGGTTGGGTCACAGATTTATCGATAGCCCGGAGCGAGACGGAGTCCGGGATGCACTGTTTTATCTTATCGCCTGTTTTCGCTGTCTCGTCCCCGGCTTCGCCAATGTTATTCCGCTGCTTCCACGCCCGGAGCGGGCACCGATGAGGCACAATCTACGGCTGGATCAGCACAAGAGAGCGACTCCCACGCCGCATTGAAAGCCTGCAAATCCGGTGGGAGTTGAGCTGTGGTGGCTGGGTCATATTGAACAATGCCTTGACTGTCCACTAGGCTGACTCTGACCTTCTCCTCGGCTGGATTTTGGCCGCCATAGCGTAAGCCGTCAAACTGTGCGAGCCGGGCTTGATTGCGCTGCTGATCGAAGGCTTGTATTTGGCCATTGGAGACCTCACTGACCTGCCCCTGGGCCAGCCCGTTGGCATCTAATTCTACAAAACTGCCATCGATCAAAATGGCATGGGCTGTGGATGTGGTGGCTTGATTGGGTGTAAACCGGCTCGAAACCTGCATGGATAAAACCGAGCCGTTGAGCTGCCCAACCTGAGCCAAGGGCCCCAAGCTAATGCGGGCTGACGTTTGGCTAGCGTTGGCGTTGAGTTTAATCACCTCTCCCAGCTCATCACTGTGATAGACCCATTCTTGGGTACCATCGCTCACAATTCCCTGCCAACCCGGTGTAATGACCTGAATACAAAGCTCATCTGCAGAAAAGATGCCTAGGCAACCATCTCGCCATTGGCGACGGCGACTGGCAATTAGGTCTAGCTGCTCTAGGTTGATGTTTTGGTCTTCCACGGCCGTTGCCAGCATTTTTCCACCCACCGCAGCGGGTAGTTCGGGTTGAAAACCTTCATCGTCTTCTGGAGAGGCGCTGGTGAGGGCGGCTTCTAGACGATTGAGATCGACGAGGGGACTGGCCGTTGGGGAGTCTTCGCTGTTGTCCAGGCGGTTTCCCAAACTGGTGCTTTGACTGGGTTCGCCGGGAACAGGGGCAGCGCAGCCCAATAGTAGAAATAGAAACCCTGTGCCCATCACAACGGAGCATAGTCTGCGCCAAGTGAGCCAGTATTGCGATCGCACTATCATTTGTCTTTCTTCCATCAATACAGCCTCACAGCAGTCCAAAGGCCAGAGCCTTAGCCTTACAGTTCAGTCCCGACGACTCAGTCTGGCCGGGCAAAGCCCTTGCGGGGATCATTAATAAACAGTCCCAGCACCAGCGTCTCCAGCACATGATCCCAAACCGGTGTGAATTGCTCCGCCTGGTCCACCCAAAACTCGCAGGTCACTAAGCATTGCACCCCAGAGCCTAGCCCCACGCAAATGCGGGAATAGGCCTCGCGATCTTCCTCCTGGTGGTCCATAAACCTCAGCTCAGTCCAAACAATGCTGGCGGTTTGGCGCTTGAGCTTCACCACCTCGCCCACTTCCAAGACATCGCGACTGTCCTCTCGGGCAATTTTTTTGACTAATCCCACTAGGGGAATTTTTTTCAAATCGAATTCCGGTGGCAAAAGGTTGAACGAGACCTCTATGGCGCAGTCATCGTTGGGCTCCGGCGCATTGCAAAACTTAAATGACTTTTCCTTGGGCTCAACTTTCCAGCCCTGGGGCACCTCAAACCGCACAGCCCCGCGCCCCGCCACAAAGACTTGATAGCCCTCGGCGCATTCCCAACCATGGTTCTCATCTAGCTCCAGGGTTTGCTTAATCCACTTCAGGCTGTGCTTCTTCGACTTTGCTGCCTTCTTGCCTTTAGCCATGGTGAGTTCACCCATTCGAGATGCGCCTTTAGCCTATCGCGTCATCTTGGGGACTGGCCCCAGGCGATCGCGAATTTATATGACGCTCGTGTCGAATAAGTACAAATGAACTATAATTGTTCTGTCCCCAGTTCCATACCGGGTATTGCCATGACCATCAGCACCCAGCAAGTCAGTTCCGTCCGTCCCCACGAGGCCTTGACTGACTTGTCAGACACAGACTTAGAACTGACTACAGTCTCTCCCCAAGAGACATTGAACTTCCACTTACCGAGTGAACTCGCTCCGGTTTTCCGAGCGGGTGCCGGAGACGAGCTCAATGACTTCGCTAGCTATGCCCTAACTCGCTTTATGTTGCGGGAACATTGGGTTGAGCTAGAAAACTGCCCGCTCTTGCCTTTTATCGTGCAAATGACCAACGATGTGGTGGACTATCAGCTAGCCCCCGATGCCGCCACCGCAGTG
This sequence comes from uncultured Pseudanabaenaceae cyanobacterium, assembly GCA_938002085.1. Classification (GTDB taxonomy): domain Bacteria; phylum Cyanobacteriota; class Cyanobacteriia; order PCC-9006; family JAAUQQ01; genus JAAUQQ01. The sequence goes on along the minus strand of CALLAT010000135.1, from coordinate 3,018 downwards.
GCCCAAGCTGAATCCATTGGGCAGGAAACGGCTCTACAAGTTGAGTTGGACTTGGGCCTCACCGTGGTTGAGGTGTTTGAAGACGAGGATGAGGAAGAATAGAACGCGATCGCGAAGCAAGCGTTTGGTGAAAGTGTTCTGTGGAATCCCTTCCATCTTCCATTCACAATCAGAATTCGCTCCATTGAGAGTGAACCGGGGCATCTCCCCAAAACTCACAGCTACAAGTTAAAGGACTCCAAGCCAGGGAAGCAATTCCCTGGCTTTTTTTTACACCAGCTATGTGTTTTTCGTAACGATTTTACTGGCCAGGGAATTTGCGATCTACATCGTCGCTGAGCATCCTTTAAAGTTGACCGCTTTATAGATTTGTAGAGGTCCTATCACTTGAGACTAAGGCTATACAGCCGTTCATTCTGTTGTAGATCACCATGGCGCTATGGAATAGGACGGTTGCTGTCCCTTACTTTTCTGCAATACCGCTCACTGACGGCTGATGGCGGTACTTCATGATCGAGCTATGGGGACATCACTGAGTTTAAATAGTTGCAACCTCAAAAGACTTATACTCACGACATCGCGCCGCCCGAGGAGTTTCGTCGTTGTCCCACCCATTTAGTGCCGCTAGAGACCCTCAGGTCATTCAGCAGCTCATGCCAAGCTGGGAATGGTTCTACAAGTATTATTTTCGCGTCCAAACCAGCGGTTGGGAGCATATTCCTGAGCAGGGCCAGATGCTCTTCGTTGGCTCCCACAACGGGGGCTTGGCTTGCCCAGACTTGCCGATGTTGCTCTACGACTGGTTTAAGCGCTTTGGTTACGATCGCCCCGTCTATGGCCTAACCCATTCCAAGATCTGGAAAGCGTTCCCCGTGGTGGTGGATCTTGCGGAAAAGGTGGGTGCGATTCCGTTCCATCCCCGCAATGCCATGGCTGTTTTAGAGCAGGGCGATAGCCTTTTGGTGTATCCCGGTGGCGGTGAGGATACCTTCCGGCCCCACCGACTGCGCGATCGCATCTATTTCCAAAATCGTACCGGCTTTATTCGCCTCGCCCTCTGGCATAACGTTCCCATCATTCCCACCGTCTCCTGGGGAGCCCATGACACCCTGATTGTTTTGGAAGACTGCTATAGCCAAGCCAAAAGTCTCCATGAGCGAGGGGTTCCCTGGCCCTTAGGCATCGACCCCGAGGTGGTGCCCATTTACCTCGGCTGGCCCTGGGGGCTAGCCATTGGACCCATACCCAATATCCCGATGCCTGCCCAGATTAAAACGCGGGTCTGCCCACCGATTCGGTTTGAGCGAACAGGCTATGAGGCCAGTCGTGACAAGGCTTACGTCCAAGCCTGCTATCAACGCGTTGTGGCGGAGATGCAACGGGAACTAGATGCTCTAGCTCAGGGCTAAGCAGGGATTTATGGCTGGCTAGACTGAACCTGAACAGTCTAGCTATGGAGTTTCCACTGTTCAGGTTCCTGACCCAATAGGCACATCGGAATAATGCACAGTAAAAGTATGATTCTGAATTGTTTTGAAAGTTTTAGAGTATTAATCTTGGATGTCGCTTGAGACAGGATGAGATTTGAGTGGCCTACTGGGATTCGATCCAGTTAGGAACTGTTGCCTAGCAGCTGAATTCCTTTCCCTGAGTGACTTTGCTGCTAAATTCCTCAAGGGCCTTACAGGTTGTAAAACTCAGAAATTCTAGCTTCCCCCAGGGATAAGACTGTTGTAAATGTAGGATCGTTGAGATTCTAAATTGTTGAGAAGAGCGCCCTATTCTTGCTGCAAAAACAGCTTATTCAGAGAAAAAAGAGCATGATAAAATGATTCGAAATCTTTAACTAGGGTGTTTTTAGCATGGGTTCGCTTTTTCAACGTCAGCGCCGATATTTATTGCCTTTGGCTTTGGCGGTAAGTCTCGCTGTCGCTTGCACCCCCCAAACTTCCACAGACACAGCGCTCAGTGAGAAAGTGGAACCTCTCGTCGTGGGTACCTCTCCTTGGCCAGCCTATGTGGGTCAGTTCGTTGCTGAGGCAAAAGGCTTTTACGAGGATGAAGGGATTATCGTTGAAGAGCGCAACTTTCCCGTCACGACAGATGTAAATACAGCTGTGCTGGCGAATACTGTTGATGTCGCCTGGACGGGTATCCCTGACATGATCGTGATGGCAGATACTGATCCCTCAGTACGTCTCGTTTATGTCTCTGAGTACTCAGATGGAGCAGATGGCATTATTGCCCGCGATGATGTAAAAACTGCTGAAGATTTGATAGGTAAAACGATCGCTTGGGAGGAATTGCCATTGCAGTCTCTCCTGTTGGAGTCCTTTTTGGGGGATAGCGGGGTCACTGCTGAAGACCTCGACTTTGTCATGATGCCTGCGGCGGAAGCTGCCACTGCATTTGCGGCTGAGAAGGTTGATGTGGCGATCACCTATGAACCTTTCATGACTGCGATCGCGATTGAAAACGGTGGACAGGTTTTGTTTTCGTCTAAAGGGTCAAACTTGATTCCGGGGGGCTTGGTTGGCAAGAGCGATCGCATCGAAGAACGCCGCGAGGATATTGAAGGCTTTATGCGAGCCATGGAGAAGGGCTTTGAGTATGCTGATGCAAACCCTGACGAAGCAGCAGCCATCATTGCTGAGAAGATTGATGTCAGCGTTGAAGATCTAGCGCCCATGATGGATGGTTTGAAGATTTTCCGTCCCTCTGAGCACTCGGATGTGATTTTTAATCCTGAGGACCCTTTGAATATTATGGACAGCATCCAGTTTGCGACGGATGTGGCGAAGGAGATGGAGTTGGTTGACGCTGGTTTAGAGGTCGATCAGCTGCATGATTCTTCTTTTACGGATTCTTTTTAGGTCCTTGTAAGGTGATATCCGACAAAGACTATCCCAGAGGATGGCAGCAATGAAGAAGAATGGAGGAGAGCATGTGGGATGAGGTGACCGGTCAATGTCAGAGCCCTGTACAGCAGAGTTGAGTCTCTCCCAAATCGAGGATCTT
>CALLAT010000134.1 GCA_938002085.1 uncultured Pseudanabaenaceae cyanobacterium | reverse complement strand
GATTGATCGTCGTGGCACGACGGAGTTGTATATGGCGCTGAATAAGGGCGGTGTATTCAAGTTATTTCGCGATGGCAAGCTGGTTCAGTCTGATACACAGTTCTCTCTACAACTAAAGCAGGGCGGCAAGCTAAAGAATGCAGTGGGCCACTTGGTGGAGGAGTACAACCTCAAGCTAGAGGACGACAGCATTGTTATCCAAGGAGCTTTGGGCTGGGCGAAGCAAAAGCAAATGACGCCGCTGAATCTGATGATTTTGCGGGGGGTGATGCTTACGGTGGGGCGGTTTTACCCCAATCAGGTGCGGAAGCTGCTGCAGAAGATGCTGATTACTGGGAAGGATTCTGCGCCGTTTAAGTTTGTACGTCAGTTGCAATGGCAAGGTGACGGTCAGGAAGGGAGCTGGACAGTAACGGATGAGCTGAAAAGTGATGCCTGGGACCGCGTGGAATCGGCGGGCATTGGCGGTGACCAAACTTCGATTTATGTGGTGATGAGTCGGACGTTTCAGCGGGGGCAGCTTCAGCCCTGGCTGGACCTAACGGAGAAAGCTAAGGCATTGCAGTCAGGGCAAATTCTTAAGCTAGAGCGCAAGCTGTGACCTCGCTGGAGATAGAGCCTGGATAAGGGGGAAATGCAGTCTCTAATCGTCAGTTGCCCGAAAACTGGGTGACTGATTCAAATAACCGATTCAATTGTGCGACTTGTTGGGGGGGCAGGGCGGGCGACAAAATGGAGAGGATATTGGATTCGAGATGGCTAATGTCACCGGTTCCGCTCATGACAGTGTGAATGCCAGGCTCGTGGCGGCAGTAGCGATAGGCGATATCTGTGAGTTGGTTTTCTTCTCCATTGCCTAGGATAAAGGCCAATGGATCGGCCGCACTCAGGTGCTCTGAGCTGATGTAGCCCTGTTGGGATAGATGCTCAAAGGCGGAACGTAGAGTTGCCGCCGATCGCAGCGATCGCCTGACAGCGAACATATTCATGACTCCAATGTCATTTTGCTGGGCAATGGGCAAGACAGTTTTTCTGGCGGTTTGATTGAGCAAGTTAAACCCCAGCATAATCACATCCCATAGTCCATCCGTGACTGCTCGGGCTAGCATTTCATGTTGAGTGTCGGTGTCGAACTTTTCGCTAATGCCGAGGAATCTCACTTTCCCTTCTTGTTGGAAGCGCTGTAGCGTGGGCAAAAGCTCTTGAACGACATAGTCGTAGTCCTCGGGTCTCACAGAGGCTACATGGTAGATATCCAGATAATCAGTGTTTAAATTGCGCAGGCTTTGTTCAAGGCATTGCCTCATCCTTTGCGCTGAAACTCGCTGGTTATTTTTACGAGATCGACATTTAGAAGAGAGGACAACTTTTTCTCTGGGGACATCCTTTAACGCCGTACCCAAAACCTTCTCATTGCCATAGTCATGGGAGGTGTCAAAGATATTGATACCTAGCTCGTAGGCTCGTTTAATCAGTGCTTTGGCTTGTCTTTGGCTTTTCCCTGTATTGCGGCCTAATTTGCTGGGCCCGCCTGCCCCTAACGTCATCGCACTCACTCGTAGGTTGGTACGCCCCAACCTTGAGTAGTCCATTTGAATATCGTTTGGAGTGATAACGCCTCCAACAGTCTGAATCGGCTTGAGTTCCCGGAAGAGCTCGATAGCCTTCTGAGCCCTGTAGGGCAGCTTTTTTTTAAGTTTATAGATCACTGATGTGAGATGAAATAGTGGACTTATAACGCTCTAAATTTGGCTGTGAGTTGGAGATTTCTCTGCAATCAGCGATTCTTGTTCTTCCCCTGCATGCTCATGAATTAGCTGCATCATCTTCTGGCGCATGGTTGCGGCAGCTTGTGTCAACTCTTGAGAGTCCAGGTTATGTTTCTGAATCATCGGCAATGCATTCATCTGCAGCGCAATAAATGAGTTCTTTTGGACTTCAAATGTTGCTCGGTCCACATGCTCTTGACGACTACCTTCTGGGAAATACATTCGAGTCGTCATGTATTTCCCATGACGATACATAAGATGTCCCTGCTCTGGATTGAAATGCATATGGCCCATATGACCCCCAAAGCAGTCTAATCGGAGTACTTCTTCGTTGAGTACATAGAGGGAAGCGCCAGGGCCAGAGCCAACCCCAGGGACATCTGCCCAGTAGACTACAAGAGTTCCGCCAGAAAAAGTGATTGACTCTGTATTACAAGCTGTCTTGAGATTCACTCTCAAATGCTTTCGTCGGTTTCTGTACCAGAGCTGAAAGAGAAGTGGTGTTGGTAAGACGGTAGTTGCGACAGTCCAGAAGATTTGCCTAAGCTGATTTCGCGAGGGTCGCCATTTTGAATTGTTGTAGTTCATGATTGAGCTGTTGGTTAGCTTCTGAAGCTGGAGTCTTCTTTCTTGAGCAGGGCAGGGCTCAGCCAATTTTTCCCTGCTGGTCTAGCTAGATAACGTAAGACTGTTTCAATGATTTGATCTAGCTATTTGAATTCAGTGGCCATTACTCACTCGACCTCTTTTGTGGGAACGGCAATATGTCAATTAATTGGGATGCCTGCTCACGACAAGTAGATTCTCGGTTCTCCATAGAGATTCTGTTTATCGGTTTACAATAAAAATTAGAGCGATATACGTACTCATTACACTGCTTTCTTGAAGGGCTGGGACTGCCTTGTCTAAATCTTTTGATTATTTGGACTAAATATTTGGGTACGAAAGAAAAAATAATTTCTTCCGGATGCTCCCGCGTTGGTTAATCCTCATAATTTTGGTTATGCACGACCCTTCACCTCAGCGCGGCCCCCAAACACCAGGCGAAAAGCTATTTGTGCGATTGCTGGTGATGGCAATGGTCTGTTTCCTGTCCGTAGAGCTGGCCCAGGACTTTAGCCCGGTCAAGCTGAGCGTCTTATTCTTTTTCCTCTTTTGGTGTCCGCTGTTGGTACTCCATGAGGTGGGTCATGCGGTGATGGCTGCTGCTCTTGGCTGGTCTGTGGAGCAGATTGTGATTGGTATGGGTGAGCCGCTAAAGCAGTTCAAGCTTGGGGCTGTGGATGTGGAATGGCGAATGCTCCCGATTGAAGGCTTTGTGCGTTGCCGTCCCAAGAATTTGGAGTTGCCCCGGCTGAAGAATGCACTGGTTTATGTGGCAGGCCCTGGGATTCAAATTGTGTTCTCGGGTTTGATCTTGCTGTTGTTGGGGCCAGAACGGTTGTTGCAGCGGAGTAACGACATCGGTTTGATTGCTGTTCAGGCTTTGGCGGCGGCGAGTGTTGTGTCTGGGGTGATTAATTTAATTCCCTATTCTGAGACCACGACGGAACGGAAAATCGTCAATGATGGATTGGGAATTTTGCTGGCACTGTTTACACCTAAGGAGCGCTACATGGCGCAGATGCGAGCGATGATTGCGGAGCCTGATGGACCGAAGGGCTAGGGGCAGAGGTTTTGAAGTTTGTCCTATGTCTTGGCTAGGGCAAATTCACAGTGAGATAAAGCAGCCCTCAAGCTTGTGGATGAAGGAGAACGCAACCGGAATTTAGGTGATGAGGCTTGATGTTGTTTGAGGATTGCGAAGCAAGTTTTCTACGGAATCGCGCTTTCTCTTTTCACAGCAGCTTCCTTTTCCTCGCAATTTATGGCTCTCGCCCCAGCACAAGACTCGCAGCCTGCTCTGACTCCGCTCCACATCACCCCCGAGCCTGACGAATCGGCGATTCAACTGGATTGTTGATGTTGGCATTAATGGCTTTGGCTTTTTGCCTTCTGCCCAGGAGGTGGCGGAGAAGCATTTGGCCAAATCTAAGAGCCGCGAGGATGCGATTAACTCAGTCATCTATCGCCGCTGTTTCCAGGCTGCGGGGACGGGGTTTGTGACTGGGCTAGGTGGTGTGGCTGTTTTGCCTTTGGCCTTGCCTGCGAGTTTAGCTAGTTCCTATGCTTTGGCTGCCAATAACATTGCGGCAGTTGCCTATTTACGAGGCTACGACATTAATTCGGGTCGGGTGCGGTCGATGATTTTGCTTTGCCTGTTGGGGCGTTCAGCGGGGCGGGTCCTAAAGGCGGCAGGTTTCCATGTCACGAAAAAACTGACCCAGCAGATGATTCAGAAAATGCCTGGTAAGGTGCTGCTGGAGGTTAATAAGCGCATTGGCTTTCGACTGTTGACCAAGACGGGGGAGAAGGGGCTGCTGAACTTCGCTAAGCTGATGCCGATCGCGGGAGGCGTCGTGGGGGCTGGCGTTGATGGGCATTTTGTCCGTAAGGCCGGATTGACTGCCAAAGAGCTTTTGACTTAGTCGCGCAGCCTGCTGGCTAGAATTCTAGACATGAATCTGTCGCTGGCGTGGAGCTCTACAGCTCATGCATTCGCCCCAGGTACTTGGTCTGGGGAAATGTTTGGGCCGCATCCTGCCAAAAGTCATCCGTTTTCAGATACGCGGGGTAAACTGCCAACTCAGTTATGGCTTCTCGCTTGACCCAAATGGCTTCAACGATCGCCAAGGCATCCGTCGCATCGCTGGGCAAAAAGTCGAGGCTGATTTCCCCTTGAACTTCATCATCCACGGCCATATAAAAGGCCACATGCTGAATCTGGTTCACCGAGTCCTGGAACTCATGAACATAGGCGATGCGGGAGGCTTTTACCGTCAGGCCTGATTCCTCCAAGGCTTCCCGTTCTGCGCAGGCAAAGATGGAGCTGTCTTCGGGCTCTAAGCCGCCGCCGGGGGGCAGCCAGATTATCTTGCCGGGGCGCGATCGCGACCGATGCTTCACGAGCAATATTTCATTGGGCTGACTGGCTCCGTCCTGGGAACAGTCACTGGCACGGACCAGCAGGGCAGCAGCACGGACTCTATGGCGCATCGAGAAGTGAGGGAATAACTCTCTCACTGTAGCGGTTTGCTGGGCTTGGACTGGTAAGGTCAAAAAGGTCTGTCCGCTCCCAGTCTCTGTGTCGCATCGCTATGAAACGCCTTATCTCCCTGGTTGTCAGCCTCGTTATCCTGGCGTTGATCTATTGGAAGGTGGACTTTGCTGAGCTGATTAAGGTGCTGCGCAACTGCGATCGCTTCTGGCTCCCGGTCAGTCTGGGCATGGTCATTCCCATTACGCTCATCACCTCCTGGCGTTTGCAGCAGCTCATGCCAAGACCGAAGCGGGGGGATAGAAACCTGGGCGGCGCAGAGATTTCGCCTTTGCCTTTTGGTGAAGCGAATCGGCTGATTCTAGCGGCGAGTGCCTTGAATATGGTGCTGCCCTCGAAGATGGGGGACATTGCCAAGGCTTACTTTATGGGCGATCGCGGCCACCTCGACCGTTCTCTCTCCCTCTCCCTAGTGGTGTTTGAAAAAGCCTGCGACATGCTGTCGCTGCTGCTCTGGTGTGCCTTTGGCCTGCTGTTGTATCCGCAAAAGGACGGCCTGTTCTGGTTCTTCACGGTCAGCATTTTGGGCGGCTTA
>CALLAT010000133.1 GCA_938002085.1 uncultured Pseudanabaenaceae cyanobacterium | reverse complement strand
TTCTCACCACTTCCATTACCACCATCATGGGCCTGATTCCCCTGGCCCTTAGCGACGCCCAATGGTTCCCGCTCTGTATGGCGATCATCTTTGGCTTGCTGTCGGCGACGTTGATCGCCCTGCTGGTGGTACCAGGGTTGTATCTACAGCTAACGCCTAATCGTTCTCCTCAGTAAGCGAACAGCTTCTCTCCCGAATCGCTCTCGGATCGCTCCCAGAATGCTCTATGAGGATCGAGGCTGGATCTCCATGGAGCCCGCGCTAGCGTATCAGCACAGGAATGGTCTGCACGAATTACATTGGATTTAGATCTTCCATTGTTCTGAGGCTGTGGTGAATGAATGCCCCTGATGCTTTTCCTGCCATTCAAACTGTCAACCATCCCAGCGAGGATAACAAGCCCGTCACTGCTGTTATTTCTCAGCGTGTCCCGAGACAGTACGAGGCAGAGTACGAGCGCTGGATGCAGGGGATTTCGGAAGCAGCACGCCAGTTTCCAGGTCACAGCGGCGTTACCGTCATTCGCCCTGAAGCGGGGATTTGCTTGGACTTCGTCGTTATTCTCAACTTTGATAGCTATGCTCACCTCAAGGGATGGCTGGATTCAGATGTTCGCCATCAATGGCTCAAGAAGGCCGCACCCTTTACCTCTACCCATGAAAAGGTGGATATTTTAACGGGATTTGAAACCTGGTTTACTCTGCCCAATCGGGCTAGCCAGAAAGCACCAGCTCGCTACAAAATGGCCATCCTCACGACCTTTGCCGTTTTTGCTGTGGTTCAGTTGCTCAATCCCATATTGATGCCTCTCTTTGCCCCCCTGCCCAACCTCTTGGGGGCTTGGTTGGTGACCTTTGTCGGTGTCTTGATGTTGACCTATGTGGTCATGCCTCGGCTCACCAAACTGTTCTATCGCTGGCTCTACCCGGTTTGACTGCTGCAACAGGCTGCCATCGGTCCAGCGATCGCCTCAAGTTCGACGATCTTGCACTAAAGCCCATCCGAGTTTGGCTGGTTTAACTGACGCATAATTTGTTCATGTCGTTGCCGGGTGAGCGGGTAGAACCCAGCACAAGCCATGCCACCCAAGATCGTGATGGCTGGCAGTGGCCCCATAAGGCAGCGGATGGCGAAGAGTGCAGAGTCGGGTTGTGCGACGGCTTCAGCACCTGCAGCCGCAGTGACCCAGCCGCTGCGCTCTAGAAGGGCGGTGACCAGGAAGAGGGCGATCGCTAACCCAGTCTTGTGTAAGAACACCATCACACTAGTAAACAAACCCTCGCGCCGCCGTCCAGCTGGATTCTCGACTGCATCCAAGTCAATCACATCGGGCAGCATGGCAAAGGGCACGAGGTAAAAGGTGCTGAGGCCCAGACCCAGTAATCCACCTGCGCCATACATCAAAGGCACTTGCCCCGGCTGAACGGCGAAGAGCCCCAGCAGGCCCATGATTGCCAGGGGCGCACCCAGCAGATAGATGCGCTGCTTGCTGCTGCGCTGGGCGAGCTTGCTCCAAAGGGGGATGGCGAAGATAGAGGCCAACTGAACGGTGAGGGCCATTTGGATGAAATGTTGTTCTGGCAACTTCATCCACCCCGTGACGAAGTAGGGCAGAACGGCGGCGGTGGTTTGGATGCCGACCCAGGAGCAGAGGTAGATGCCGATGAGCCAGTGGAAAGGTCGGTTGTGCAGAAGCGATCGTAGCAGCCGATCCCCCTCGGTCCCCCTTGGTAAGGGGGAGGTTTGAGGCAAGGCCCCAGGACTCAGAGGCTCACCATCAATCTGCTCCCCCTTTTCAAGGGGGCTGGGGGGATCCGCCTTCGACAGATGCCTTTGCAACTTTTGATAATGGGGCTGAGTGCCTAGAACCGCGATCGCCAGTCCCCCCCCAATCAAGCCTCCCAAAACAATCCCCAACAACCCATATTGATCTTGAGGCTGCTCCACCAAACCAAAGATCACCTGGGCAATAATCAACCCCACAATGCTGCCCAAAATATTGAACGCCGACTTAAACCCCATCAACTGAGTGCGCTGGTCATAGCCCTGGGTTAGTTCAGCAGCGAGGGCTGTGAAGGGAATTTGGATGGCGGTATAGAGCGCGAAGGCCAGGATGGAGATGACGCCATAGTAGGCGAAGAGACTGGCGGAGCTGAGCGGCGGCACCCACCATTGCAGCGCGCAGACTAAACCGAGAGGAATGGCAGCGCCGATAAGCCAGGGGTAGCGACGGCCCCAGCGAGGAAAGTTGGGCGTCTTATCGCTAAGAATGCCAATGAGCGGGTCATTGATGGCGTCCCAAAATCTGCCTAGCAATAAGATGGTGCCCGCCTGACCTGGGGAGAGGCCGACGACTTCGGTGAAGAAGAAGAGGAGGAAGAAGGCCGCAACGGAGACCGGGGCAACGACGCTCATTTCGCCGATGCCATAGCTCCATTTTGTGCGACTGGGGAGGCGGGGAGAGGAAGTCACGGCGATGCACCTGATGCGATGACGCCTCTATCGTAGTGCTTCAGTGAATAGCAGGGAGGCAGTTAGAATGCGCCCTTCTTGTCGAGTAGCTCATGCAACTCTTCGGCCATGATGCGGTAACCCTGGGCGTTGAAGTGGACGGCATCGGATTTGTAATCCTCGTTGCGAATCAGCTTCCTGATCAAGTCATCTTCAAAGACCAAGCCATAGTCTTCGGCCAGTTCGCCATAGAGCGGTGCAATGCTGGCGGTGATGCTGCGCTGGGGCACGCCGACGAGGACCACATCAATGTCTTGGTCTTGGGCAAGCTCAACCATGGCAGCGAGGTTGGCTTTGGTTTGGCTCAGGTCTTGGCTGCGGAGGATGTCGTTGCCGCCTTCTAAGAGGATGAGTAGGTCGGGGTTGGTCTCGGCCAAGATGCCGGGGAGTCGGGCTAGGCCTTCTGTGGTGGTTTCGCCAGAGATACCCGCGTTGATGACGGTGCGATCGCTCAATTCTGCCAACACCGTCGGATAGCTCTGGGCCTCGTCCACGCCATAGCCTGCGGTGAGGCTATCGCCAAAGGCCAGGATGGTGCCCTTGGGCGGAATGGCTGTGAGTTTCGGGCCACCGCAGCCCTGAAGCAAGAGCAAGCTAAGGCTAGCGATCAGCAGTTTGGGCAGAGGATTAGGCATGGGATAGAGCTGTGAGATCTCGCCTGGCTCCCATCATGAATGAGTGCGCCAAGGAGACCGGGCTGTTTCCATGATGACACTGCTCAATCGAGATGGAGATGTGTCGAATATTGCTTTGCACTCTGGGTGTAGCCTAGTAGAGCCTTCGCTAGCCCAGACGGCCCGATCTTCAGAGGATGAATGGAGCGCTGTAACCCATGAAAGCTCGCTATAACTGGTGGACCGATCGCCCACGCAATGTGACCCACAAGGAGTATCAGCAATACCAGTTCCTGATGATGGGATTGTTCGTAACGGTCTTTTTCGGGATGGCATCGGGGGCTTCCTTTGTGACGCGGGTGCTGGACTTTCTTCAGCCCAAGGAGCCAGTGCCTGGCTTGACGGTGCAGGAAGCGGCAAGTTATGGCCAGGATGGAGCGGCCCAGCGAATGGATATCGTTCAGTTGGAAGGGTATCTGGTTGCAGACGCATCTGAGTCAATGCCCGATGAGCCGGAGCTGAAGGTGATCAAGGGACGATTGTTGCTGGAGGCGGAGGCCGGTGAGGGTGAGGCGCTGGTTCAGGAGACGTTTCTGGATTGGGAATATCAGGCGGAGGAGGTCTTTTTGAGTGATGGGGCGGAGCGGGTGGCGATCGCCTTCCCCTTAGAGCAGTTACCCATGAAGCAGGATTTTTCTGCCAAGGCTTGGGTGACGGGTGGAGGAAGTGGGAGTGCAAGAACCCAGACCTCTCAGCCCGTAGCGATTGAATATGAGGATGAGACCTATTCGCCGAGTGAGGCGATGAAGGCGGCGGCCTATGAGGCTGGGGATAGCATTGCGGCAGAGGTGACGCGGAAGTATTTGGCGGATGGTGCTGCGGTGGTGGTGCAGGCAGCGCTGGAGGGAACGCCGGAGGGGGGACGGCTGGTGGATCCGTTGGGGGAACGGCTGTCGGTGAAGCTGGGGACGGCGAAGGAGATTAAGGAGGGCAATGTGAAGGCGACGATTTTTTCGCTGTTGTTTGCGATCGGGATGATGGTGTTGGCGTTTGAGCTGGAGAAGAAGCGATCGAAGCAGTGGCAGGAGTTTGTGGTGCGATCTAACACATAGAACTGTGACTTACGTGATTGGTAATGTCTTATTTCTGACTGGATTTTCAGCTTTTGTCTGGGGATCAAGCTATGTCATGAAAAAGTGTGCTTGATCCCCGTTCAGTCGTATTCAGCAGCACAAACTAATTTCTGAATTTCTTTTCATAATGATTTATTGATCGCGAAAGGAAAATAGTTAAATGCAAGCCACAGCTGATCGATATACCCGCCTTTCTAAGGCCTATGTCAAGCTTTCGGAACAGTTCCATGAGCTGGATGTGGCCCATATGAATTTGAAGCAGAAGATCTTGCCTGCGATTAAGACTATCAAGGCTTACAAGGTTCTAACTCAGCGGCTGAAGCAGCAGAAGCGGGAGATGGAGCAGGAGCTTGCAGCGTTGACGAAAAGCCAGGTGGAAATGATGGCGATGGTTGCTGAGCAGCAGGAGCAAGGGGCTCAGCTTTCCGCGACTATCCAAACGTTAAGTGAGGAGAAGGTGAGCCTGGAGGCGGAGCTGCTGGCTGTGCAGGCGAAGTACGATGCTGTGGCAGAGTTTGAGGTTTTGATTCAGCCTGACCCGGAGGCGATCTTGGCCACTGCTGAACAGCAGATGGAATTGGTGGAAGAAACTCTGAATGAGATGATTGCGAATAGCGATCCCGATTTGAGTGAGGTGGATAAGCAGTTGATCGAAATCTACCAAAGTGAATTTGAAGATTTTACTGCGGTGGTGGAAGAGGATTCAGAGCCTATTGAGGTAGAGCAGCTGGCGATCGCTGCTTAAGTCACAATGGACTGATGAGGATCTTGAATGGAGGTTTTTAGGTGACGAAATTGGATTCGTCACCTTGTGCTGATTGCTAGAGTATTTGGCGGATGGCGCTGCGGTGGTAGTGCAAGCGGCGCTGGAGGGAGGACGGCTGATGGATCCTCTGGGGGAGCGGCTATCGGTGGAGCTGGGGACGGCGAAGGAGATTAAGGAGGGCAATATGAAGGAGACGGTTTTTCACTGTTGTTTGCGATCTGGATGATAATTTTAGTGTTGGAGTTGAGTAAGAAGCAGGCGGATCAGTGGTAAGAGTTTGTGGCGCGATCTAATCAGTAGACTGAATCTATTGTTAAAATAAGCGTATATGCTCAAAACTAAAGTTTTCAGTTCGATGGCTGAAGTCACAGTGTGCAAAATATAAAAGATATTTTCCAACTTGCTGGAGCTGTAATTATTGCTTCTGGAGCAAGTGGCGCAGTACTCTTCGGACTTTCTAGTTGGTTGGGGAAAATTTGGGCAGAAAGAATATTACGAACTGATCGCCTACGCTACGAGCGATGCCTGGCAGATTTTAGACATCAGCTAAATTCTGAAATTGAAGTTCTAAAAGCAAAAAATCAAAGAAGAGTATTGGTTCATAAAGTTCAATTTGAGACAGAGTTTGAAGCTTATAAAGATATTTGGACTGCTTTGTCAGAACTGTCAGCAAATACTTTGGCTTTGCGTCCCATTTTGGACTCAATTAACCTAGGTGAATCTGAGTCTGAGCGTAAAACTCGACGATTCAAAGAATGGCATGAGTGTATGAGGTTTTGTTGTGAAACAATACGCCGCTATGAGCCTTTTCTTCCAATAGTTGTTTTGGAGAAAGTCGATGCTCTAACTAGATCTCTAAACAATGAAGCAATACAGTATGCGAAACTTCCTAACAACCAAGCATACTGGGAGCAACAGAAGCAAAATAGCGAAAAAATAGACAAGCTTATTGATGAGGTATGTGATGTAATTCGAGAAAGAATTGGGTTGCTGGAAGTTGATTCTTCGTTGTTTTAAGAGTCTGAATACTCTATTCGTGTTTGTAATCTTCCTCTATGCTGTGCATGTTTTAACTTTTGAATTCTTCAGAGCCAAGAGTTTGAAGTCGAGTACATTGTATCAATAGACATTCTGCATAAATATGGAGCCTCGTAGTTTCTCAGCTAGCAGTCAGAATCAGCCCGGGTCACCTGTTAGTATTAAATTCTCGTGAATTTGAGACATCGTTCATGCAAGAGATCTAGTATCAGTTTCTAATTAAACTGCTCAATCAACCACCGATTAATCGCCCCGTCATCCTCAGTCTTGCCTCGCTTCAGCGCTGCTTCCACCGTCGCCATCTCCAGCCCTGGCAACACCTGCGAAACCACAACCCGAGCGCTCCCGCCATCCCGCATCGCAAAGGCAAACACCTCTCCCTTCTCCACATTCACCACCCAATATTCCAACGCCCCAAACTGCTCATACAACAATCGCTTACTGCCAATATCATCGCGAAACGTCGTCGAGCCAATCTCCACCTGTTAGCGCGATCACCACAGCAGCTCTCCATTAGGCTGCCTCCATTATGAACCCCGCATTTGTTTTCTCGCTGGGCCATACAAGTTATCTACCGTAAATGTCACAATTCAGCCAGCATCTTGCAACGCCTTCGTCACCTCCACTTGAGCCTTCTCTGAGCTAGCTCATAGTTCTCCTTGCGCAAATTCGCCATCCTGTTGTTGTCCACATGACGCAGCGACAACTGACATGAGCTTAAACGTAGACCTTCTGAGAACCAGCTTTCGCGGTCTCAAGGCAGAGCAAACCGAATTCAGCGCTCTGTTCTATCGCAATCTATTTGCGGACTACCCCGAAGTTCAGCCCCTGTTTGCCCATGCCAACATGCAAGAACAGCCTAAAAAACTATTTGCCTCACTGGTCCTAGTCGTGGAGAACCTAGCCCAGCCCGATGCCCTAACCAATCCGCTACAAAGCATGGGCACTCGCCATCTCAAATATGGGGTCTATCCCAAACACTACCCCATGGTGGGCGGGACCCTGCTCAAGTCCATGGCTGCAACCTTAAAAGAAGACTGGACCCCTGAAACAGAAGCAGCCTGGAGCGCAGCCTACTCAGCCATCACCGCCATCATGCTGGAAGGGTGCGATTACCCGCCAGAAACCTTGGATCCTGAGAGTGCAGCATAGGCGATCGCAATTCACCCTGGCCTTTGGCCTAAAGCACCCAGGGGAGCTCGCCTTGTTTGGTTGCTTGTGCAATGCATCGCCTCTGAATCTGCTCCTTAAAACGGATCCGTCACAGATTCTAAGGCTGTGGCATCTCGAATAGTAATAACGCCACCTCGGTCATATTGGACCATGCCAGCTAGCTCCTTCTTAATCAGGCGGACCGATTCCTCATAGGTAATGCCGACCATGCGAGCCATCTGCTGATGGGGAAGCCGGGTATTGAGTGTGAGCCCTGCCGGAGTGGATTGGGTGCCATAGCGATCGGCGCTGTACAAAATCAAGCGAGCCAGACGCACAACCGCTCGCTCAGAAATCAAGCCATGGATCGTCTGGTGCATTTCTTGCAGACGCTGGTTAAAGCAGCGCAGAATCTGTATGGCAATATCCGGCGTTACTTGGATGGCACTGACTAGGGCTGCTTGCTCGATCGTGACCACCTGTGTCGCTTGTAGGGCGGTTACAGTCGCGGGGGCAATGCCATTGCCAAAGAGGGCGGGGGCAGCAAACATTTCTCCCGCCGGGCATGGCGTAAGGCGATATCTAGGAAAGAGTATCCCACTCATGCGGGATGAATGAGGATATCCCACTTGGGAAGCTCAGTGTTGCGTATCAGTCGTGCCTCAATGGGTCGCATCTGCTTTTTGGACAGCTTAATGCCCTTTGGGTATT
>CALLAT010000132.1 GCA_938002085.1 uncultured Pseudanabaenaceae cyanobacterium | reverse complement strand
CGTTGATGACGAAGCGAGCATCCGTCGCATTCTGGAGACTCGCCTCTCCATGATTGGTTATGACGTGGTTACCGCTGCTGATGGTGAAGAAGCCATCGAAACCTTCCGCAGTGACGCCCCTGACCTCGTTGTTCTCGACGTCATGATGCCAAAGCTTGATGGCTACGGCGTCTGTCAGGAGCTGCGAAAGGAATCTGACATCCCCATCATTATGCTCACCGCTTTGAGCGATGTGGCAGACCGCATCACCGGACTAGAGCTGGGTGCCGATGACTATGTGGTCAAGCCTTTCTCTCCCAAGGAGTTGGAAGCTCGCATTCGCTCCGTGCTTCGCCGCATCGAGAAGAATGGCACCTCTGGTATTCCCAGTTCCGGCGTCATTCAAGTCAATAGCCTGCGCATCGATACCAACAAGCGCCAAGTTTACAAGGGCGATGAGCGCATCCGTCTAACCGGAATGGAGTTCAGCCTGCTTGAACTGCTAGTAGGTCGCTCTGGCGAAGCCTTCTCCCGCGCTGAGATCTTGCAGGAAGTTTGGGGTTACACCCCCGAGCGTCATGTTGATACTCGTGTGGTGGATGTCCATATCTCCCGCTTGCGGGCCAAGTTGGAAGATGACCCCAGCAACCCTGAGCTGATATTGACAGCTCGTGGTACGGGTTACCTCTTCCAGCGTATTGTCGAGCCCGGCGATGATATGCGCTAGAGACATGATATCGGTCAAAGCTAGTGGGTAACAGGTTTTGAGCCATGCTCTCAGCCTGTTACCAACAGCCAATTCCCGAGCTAAATAGTTCGAGAAACGGTGCATTTTCCTTGGGGTTAATGCACCGTTTTTCATGGGTGAACCCTGGGACTGAAGCCCGCTCTGATAGAATTCGTTAAGGTTTCTTACAGCGGTAGCAATGGGTTCAACGCGCGCGAGAATCGCAGTCGACGCCATGGGGGGTGATAACGCCCCATCGGCAATTGTGGCAGGTGCTCTTAAAGCACGGGAAGCATTCGATATCGACGTCATCCTGGTGGGTGACGAGGAACAAATTAAAGGTTGCATCAAAGGCGACCTGCCAGCTGGGGTGACCATTGCCCACGCGGCCCAGGCCGTTGCGATGGATGACGATCCCATTGCCAGCATTCGTAAGAAGCCCAAGTCTTCCATCAATGTGGCCATGAAGTTGGTCAAGCAGGGCGAGGCTGATGCTGTCGTTTCTGCGGGCCACTCTGGGGCAATTATGGCAGCGGCTCAGTTGAAGCTGCGTCGTTTGCCGGGGATTGAACGGGCCGCGATCGGGGCTGTTCTGCCTACGGTTGACCCCACCAAGCAAGTGCTGATTCTTGATGTAGGTGCCAACGTAGATTGCCGCCCTAGCTTCCTAGATCAGTTTGCCGTCATGGGTTCGGCCTATAGCCAGTGGGTGATGGGTGTAAACAACCCCAAAGTGGGCCTGCTCAACATTGGCGAAGAGGACTGCAAGGGCAACGACTTAGCCCTGAAGACCTATCCCTTATTAAAGGCAAACGAAGAAATCAACTTCATTGGTAATGCTGAAGGGCGCGACGTCCTATCTGGCGATTTCGATGTGGTGGTCTGCGACGGCTTTGCAGGCAACGTGTTGTTGAAATTTGCAGAGGCCGTAGGTTCCGTACTGCTTGCAATCCTCAAAGAGGAGATTCCTCGGGGGATTCGCGGTAAGGCGGGTGCTGTGGTGCTCAAGCCCAACTTGATGCGTATCAAACAGCGGGTGGATCATGCCGAGCATGGCGGTGGTCTGCTCTTGGGTGTCGCTGGTGTTTGCATTATTAGCCACGGCAGCTCCGGTGCAGATTCCATTTCCAGTGCAATTCGCTTAGCAAAGGATGCCGTAGATAATCGGGTCCTAGAGCATATTGCTCGCCCTGGCGAAAAAGCTGAAGAGTCTAGCCAAAAAGCCGTTGCTGCAGCTGTAGCTGAGGCCCAGCCTGAAGTGACCGGCTCTGCCGCTGTATAGCAGCAGCAAACCTGAGGATGAACGAGTCCATCTCCGTTTGTCCGCAACTTGATCAGCCCCAAATTCCCTGCGGGCTGTTTGATTTCTTTGCAACTGGCCGCGTCAATGTTGGAGCAACTGCACTGCTCAACGGTATTGGCTCGGTTCCCCGTCCATCTGGAGAGTGCCTTGATTCAGCCTACTGGAGTTGCCTTGATCGGCAGCGGTTCGGCTTCCCCCGATAGCATCATCACCAATCACCAGCTCGCGGAGATGGTGGATACCGATGATGAATGGATTAAAACCCGCACGGGTATCGCCCAGCGTCATGTGGCTGGGCCGGAACTCGGGTTGCGGCATTTGGCTGCCCAGGCAGGTGAACAGGCGATCGCTGCGGCCAATCTCAATCCCGAGGATATCGACCTGATTATCCTCGCAACCTCTAGCCCCGACGATTTATTTGGTAGCGCAGCCCAAGTCCAGGCCGAACTAGGTGCTAGTCGAGCTGCAGCCTTTGACATCACAGCGGCCTGTTCTGGATTTATTGTGGGCCTGATCACGGCCAGCCAATTCATTCGCACAGGCGTCTACAAGAACATTCTTTTGGTCGGTGCAGATTTGCTCTCCCGCTGGACCGATTGGGAAGACCGCCGCACCTGCATTCTTTTTGGCGATGGAGCCGGAGCTGTGGTGCTCCAAGCCAGCGAAACGGACAATCTATTGGGGTTTGACCTGCACAGCGATGGCTCCATGAACGGCTGCCTCACCCTGGGCTATGAGCCTAAAGGCCAAACACTCCATGGTGAAACGCAGGTTTCTAAAGGCCAGTACAACCCCATCAATATGAATGGTCGAGAGGTCTATCGCTTTGCAGTGAAGCGAGTGCCGGAGGTGATTAGCAAGGCATTGTTTAAGGCAGATTTGACGGTTGATGACATCGATTGGTTGCTGCTGCACCAAGCCAATCAGCGCATCATCGATGCAGCAGCAGATCGCCTGAAGATTCCTCGGGAGAAGACCTTGAGTAATCTAGCCAAATATGGCAATACCTCGGCGGCTTCCATTCCCCTAGCCTTGGATGAGGCAGTGCGGGCTGGGAAGGTAAAGCCAGGGGATACCATCGCGGCTTCTGGCTTTGGGGCGGGTTTGACTTGGGGGTCTGCAATATTCCGATGGGGACACTGTTAGAGCCCCACCCTTAATGTCTAGGAACGAAAATGCAATTAGGCCATTAGGTTGCAAACGCTAGGGCGGACATGGCAGTGCCATGTCCCTACGGTGAATTAATTTATTTTTGAAACAGGGTATTAACGCATGAAAACCGCATGGGTATTTCCAGGTCAGGGTTCACAGGCGATCGCAATGGATGCCGATCTAGCCACCACTGACGCAGGCAAAGCCAAGCTGGCCCAGGCCCAGGAAATCCTCGGCTGGTCCATCAGTGACATCTGCAACGGCGAGCTTGAACAGCTCTCCCAAACCCAATACACCCAGCCTTGCCTCTACGTTGTAGGCTGCATCCTGGCTGACCTCATGGCTGAGAAAGATCAAACTCCAGAAGTGGTTGCAGGCCACAGCCTTGGCGAATACGTCGCCCTCTATGCAGCAGGTGTCTTCAGCTTTGAAGCAGGCCTTAAGCTTGTGCAGCAACGTTCTCAGCTGATGAGCAAAGCCTCCGACGGGATGATGGCCGCACTGATGGGCTTTGATCGGGAGCAGCTTATGGCAGAAATCGACAAGCAGCCCGGCGCCGTTCTGGCGAATGACAACAACCCGGGTCAAGCTGTTATCTCTGGTGAACCTGATGCTGTAAAGGCAGTCATGGAAGCGGTGAAAACTAAGCGAGCTGTTCCACTCAAGGTTTCTGGTGCCTTCCACTCTCCGCTGATGGCCGGTGCTTCGGGCGAATATCAGTCAGTCCTGGATGGTGTGGAATTCCACGATGCAAAAGTGCCTGTGCTATCCAATGTAGAACCTGAGCCTGCCACAGATGCTGCAACGCTCAAAGAGCGTCTATCGAAGCAAATGACCGGCTCTGTGCGCTGGCGGGAGACTTCGATGAAGCTGGTTGAGATGGGGGTGGAGCAGGTGATTGAGGTGGGGCCAGGTAAGGTGCTGATTGGCTTGATTAAGCGCACTTGTAAGGAGTTGAAGTTGGGGAATGTGGGGAGCGCGGAGGCGGTGACAGCATTGAGCTAGCTTCCGCTTGTATGGCGATAGCTTGGTTTTAAGAGGCAAGCCGCAAATCCGTCAGGGGCCAGCCCCCGACACCCCCGCCGTAGGGGACGACGGCTTCCCCTGACGGGTCACCCCTCCCATGCTGGCTGGGTTGCTGAGTTGAAAGGTGATGAACGGTTGGAGCGAGGTCTCTCTGGCGTTGTTGTGGGGTGAGGCGGGGCCAGATTTGGGTTCAGTTTTGGGGGTTATCAACCCGAGGAATCCAGACCCAGAAGCCCGTCTGCGAAGCAGCACACTCAATAGGCCAACTCAACCCAGATTCCGTTGCCCACCATTCATCCAAAAGGCCGCCCCATAAATTAATCTCCACTCCGACACCACTGTGGGAGGGGTGATCCATAGGGGACGACTCGTCCCATCTGGCGGGAGTTTGAGGGCTGGCCCTCATGGATTGCGTTTTGCCTCTTAAGATTTGCCTCCATCAGCCCCAGCCAGCCCCAGCCCGCCAACCCACAGGTCTACAATTTAGAAGCCTTAAACACCGAGCCTCCCCCGACGTGAGCGACACCCCCTCCGGCAGCACCCCCGGCCCCAACCTAGAAGAAATTTTTCCGTTTGAGCTAGACGACTTCCAACACCAAGCGATCGCCGCCCTAGACGCCAACCGCTCCGTCGTCGTCTGCGCCCCCACCGGCTCCGGCAAAACCCTCATTGGTGAATACGCCATCTACCGCGCCCTTGCCCGAGGCAAACGCGTCTTCTACACCACCCCTCTCAAGGCCCTCAGCAACCAAAAACTGCGCGACTTCCGCGAAAAATTTGGCCATGACAACGTCGGCTTATTAACTGGCGATCTCTCCATCAATCGCGATGCTCCAGTGGTTGTCATGACCGCTGAGATCTACCGCAACATGCTCTACGGCACGCCGATTGGCCAGGTGGGTACTTCGGTTCAGGGGGTTGAAACCGTGGTGTTGGATGAATGCCATTACATGAACGATCGCGATCGCGGCACAGTCTGGGAAGAGGCAATTATCTACAGTCCCCCAAGCATCCAGCTCGTCGCTCTCTCCGCTACCGTTGCCAACAGCGACCAACTCACCGATTGGATTAACGAAGTTCATGGTCCCACCGAACTGGTCTACTCCGACTTCCGCCCCGTGCCCTTGCAACTGAGCTTTTGTGGAGCCAAAGGCCTGTTTCCCCTGCTCAACGACGCGGGCACTGGCCTCCATCCCAACTTCAAAGCCAACCGCAAAACTGGCAAACACAAGAGTCGCTTTGATAAAGGCCGCAACAGCCGCAGTGGTCGTAAAGGCAGGGGCAGACCCGAGCGTCCCGATGCGCCGCCACTGAGTTTTGTGGTCAGTCAACTGGCCCAAAAGGAGATGTTGCCTGCCATCTACTTCATCTTCAGTCGTCGGGGCTGTGACAAGGCGATGAGTCAGGCCGCTCAGCTAGACCTCGTGACCCCAGCGGAAGCCGAGGTGCTGGACTATCGCGTCAAGGTTTTCACCGTACAAAATCCCGATGTGGCCCGTCCTGCTCAGATTGAAGCGCTGCGCCGTGGCATTGCGTCTCACCATGCGGGGCTCCTGCCGGTGTGGAAAGGCTTTGTGGAAGAGCTTTTCCAGCTCGGGCTGATTAAGGTTGTCTTTGCAACGGAGACCCTTGCCGCTGGTATCAACATGCCTGCTCGTACAACGGTCCTGTCGTCTTTGTCGAAACGCACCGACGGTGGCCATCGTCCCCTTTTTGCCTCGGAGTTTTTGCAGATGGCAGGCCGTGCCGGACGGCGGGGCATGGATGAGAAGGGCTACGTTGTCACGGTTCAGACGCGGTTTGAGGGAGCCAAGGAAGCGGCGCGGATCGCGACTAGTGGTGCGGATCCTTTGGTGAGCCAGTTCACGCCCAGCTATGGCATGGTGCTTAACCTGCTGCAAACCCACAGCTTGGAAGAAGCCAAGGAGCTGGTGGAACGAAGCTTTGGGCAATACCTAGCCAAGTTGACTTTGCGCCCGCAGATGGAGGAAATCGAGCGAGTCGAGCAGGGGGTGGAACAGCTCAAAGCTCAGCTAGAGGATGTGGATTGGCCCTTGGTTCAGCAATACGAAAAACTGAAGCAGCGCCTCAAGGAAGAGAATCGCCTGGTAAGAATCCTGCAACAGCAGGCCGAGGAAGTTCAGCAAAAGGAGCTGGGGCAGGCAGCTAGCTATGCGATCGCCGGAACAGTCATCAGTCTCAAGGGCAAAAATATCCCGGTGCGAGACCCCGTCCTGGCAGTCGTGGTGGCCAAGGCACCTGGACCGGGCAAAGCGCCATTTTTGATTTGCCTCAGCGAGACTAATCGCTGGTACGTCGCCACAACAGCGGATGTGGTGGCCCTCCATGAGAACATTCCCCGCATGACTGAGGTGGATGGCTTGGAGCCCCATCATGGTTTGGCGGCCAAGGCGGGCAGCAGCATGAAGGGCAAGGAAGAGACAATTGAACTGCGCGATCGCCTCCGCACCCTGGCTGAAAGCCCCCAACTCAGCCTGGCACCCGCCGCCGCTAGCCCAGAAGTCGTCGCCCAGCAAGCCCAGGCCGATGAAGTCGAACAGCAAATGGAGGCCCACCCCGTTCACCAGTGGAAGAACCAAGTTTCCTTAATGAAGCGCCAGAAACAGCTGGAAAGCCTGGAGCGGGAACTGAGCGATCGCCAAACCAAGTTCCAGCGCTACGCCCATCGCCACTGGCAGGACTTCATGGCCCTGATCGAAATCCTGCGTGCCTTTGACGCCCTGGATGATCTCACCCCGACTCCCCTAGGGGAAGCTGTTGCGGCCCTGCGCGGTGACAACGAATTGTGGATGGGCCTCGCCCTCTGCTCCGGCGAACTGGATGATCTGGAGCCCCAGCAATTTGCCGGGGCCTGCGAAGCCATCTCCACCGAGGTCTCCCGCCCCGACCTGTGGAGCGATTACCCCATGTCACACAAGGCCGAAGAGGCTTTGGAAGGACTGCGGCAAATCCGTCGTCGCCTGTTTCAACAGCAGCACCGCCGTGGCGTCAGCCTACCCGTGTGGCTGGAGCTAGACCTGGTGGGCATGGTGGAGAACTGGGCCTTAGAAGTGAGCTGGGGGGAGCTGTGCCACAACACCAGCCTGGATGAAGGCGATATCGTTCGCGTCCTGCGCCGCACCCAGGACTTCCTTTCGCAAATACCGCACGTGCCTGGTCTCAGCGATGCCGTGCGCCAAAATGCCCGCCACGCCAGCTATCTCGTCAATCGTTTCCCCATTCGAGAGAGCATGAGTGGCTTAGAAACTGAGGCTAAACCTGAAGAGTAAAAATAAGCTTTACGTCTTTTCCGCACTCCTTTCTTAAGGGAAAATCGGATGCTGCGACCCCTGACAGAATATAGAAACTAGTACGGATGGCCCGTCAGAAGCTCCGTATATAGTCCATGAGTTGGCAGTCTGGAGTGCATCATCTGTGGTTTTGAAGCGCGCCCAAGGTGCGATCGCCCAAGGCATGGGGCGTAGGGGATTTTCCCTGCGCACAATTTTGGTAGTTCCCTTTGTTCTCCAGCTCTGCCTGGCCGTGGGAGTGACCAATTGGCTGTCCTGGCGCAATGGACAGCAGGCCGTGGAGAAGTTGGCCTTTTCCCTCCAGTCCGAAACGGGCGAGCGGGTTCAGCTCAAGCTGGCCAGCTACCTCGAAACGCCGGTGCTCATTAGCCGCATCAATGGTGAAGCCTGGCGCAATGGGCAAATTGACCTCACGAAACCGGCTAGCAGTGAAGATTATCTAATTCGCCAGCTGATTCAATTCCAGGGTGTTAGCAACATTGTGTTTGCTAACGCAGCGGGGGAAATGCGGGCTGTTAGCCGAGAAGGAATACCGCGCCTGCTAGGCGCTTCTCCGGCTGAGATTCCAACGAAGAATGCTGAATACCAGCTCAGTCAGGATGGGCGCTCTCAGCCTATCGTTCAGGGCTTTGACCAATCCGATATTCGCAAGGCGGATTGGTACCAGGCTGTCGCTGAAGAGGACGGCTTGGTCTGGACCACTTCTGCTGATGCCCTGGGTGATGCGGATCGCTTTCCCACGGACGCAGATGCAGCTCAAGCTTCTTCGACGTCTCTCCAAGCTAGCTTGCCGGTGTTTGATGGAGCCGGAAAGCTCGCAGGAGTCTTTTCCAGCGGTATTTCTGCCGCTAATTTAGACCGATTTTTGGCGACTGTGGAGCTGAGCGCAGGACAGGTTTTTCTCCTGGGGCCTGAGGGACAGCTCATTGCCAGTTCCCAGACGACCCAAGCTGAGCTGACGTCAGGTGCATCTGAGTTTCAAGTGGCCGACGAACTGGTGAGCGCTGCGATCGCGAATCTCCAGACCTCCACCGAACATCTAGACAACCCCCAGCAATTTATTTTCCAACCCCGGCAGCAGGGGCTCTTCAGTGGGTTACGTCGTAACCGTCAATTCATCAGCATTCTGCCCCTAGACAGCCGCACTAGCCAAAGTGCCTTATCCCAGCTCTCCCCGGTTCCCACGGGCGGCAGCGATGATCTCAACTGGCGGCTTGTGATCGCGACTCCGGAGGCCGCTTTCACCCGCCCACTGCGCCAAAATACGCGCACAACTTTGGCCCTGTCTACCATTGCGCTGCTGGGCGCGATCGTCCTAGGCCTTGCAACGGCAAACTGGCTGGCCCGGCCGATCATGCGCCTCAGCCGCACGAGCCAGGCGATCGCTCGTGGCAGGTTAAATCAGGGAGGTAGGTTGAATCAGGGGGGCAGGTTGAATCAGGGAGATAGCCTTGATCAAACACTCCTGGCCGAATCCCTGGATGAGCAAGCCCCGATTCGTGAAGTGGCTAGCCTGGCTCGCTCCTTCAACCAAATGACCCAGCGGTTGCGGCTTGCTTTCGAGGGGTTGGAAACCCAAGTAGATCGGCGCACCCAGCAGCTCCGACAGTCTTTTGAGTTTGAAGCCACCTTGAAAAGGCTGACAGATCGCGTCCGTGACAGCCTCGATGAGGATGAGATTCTCCACCGTGCGGTGGAAGAGCTGGCGATCGCCCTAGGCGTCCGGGGCTGCAATGCTGCGATTTATGACCTGGAGCGCCAAACCTCCACGGTCAAATACGAATACACCACGTTTCATAAGCGTATCCAGGGCAGCGTCCTGGATATGAATAACTTTGCGGGTTATCGCCAGCTTGTTTCCGGTCAATACTTTCAGTATTGCGGCACCATTGCCGTGCCCAGTCGCGGCCAAGTGACAATGCTAGCCTGTCCCATGCTGGACGATCAGGGGGTTCTAGGGGACTTGTGGCTAATTAAGCCTGCCCGTGAAGTCTTCAACAACCAGGAGATTCGCTTGGTGCAACAGGTGGCGAATCAATGCGCGATCGCCATCCGCCAGGCTCGCTTGTACCACACAGCCCAAACCCAGGTCAGCGAATTAGGCCGCCTCAACCAGCTCAAAGACGACTTTCTCAGCACCGTCTCCCATGAGCTGCGGACGCCCATGGCCAATATGAAAATGGCCCTGCAAATGTTGGAAATCAGCCGCCAACGCCAGGCCCAAAACCAGGCCCAGTCAAATTCACCTGCCCAGAGCGACAGTGCTGCCCCCGATCCAAGCCAACGGTACTTCGGCATCCTCAAAGAAGCCGTTCAGCGCGAAAGCACGCTGATCGAAAACCTTCTGGATCTCTCCCGCCTCGATATTCAGAGTGCGCCACCCCAGCTCAGCACCATTGAGCCCCGCCGCTGGCTCAAGCAAGTTGTTCAGCCCTACTACGACAAACACAGCGATCGCCTGCGCTGGCAACTTTTCCTACCCGACTACCTACCTCTGCTTCAAACCGATGCGGAATATCTCCAGCGCATCCTGATGGAGCTTCTGGGCAACGCCTGTAAATACACCCCCGATGGGGAATGCATTACCGTTTCTGTCCAGCTAGAGCAGGGCTGGCTTAGCTTCAGCGTTGGTAATTCCGGCACTGAAATCTCCCCGGCCGAGCAGCGTCGCATCTTCGAGCGTTTCTATCGCATTCCCACCAGTGACCCCTGGAAACATGGTGGAACTGGCTTAGGGTTGGCCCTTGTCCGCCAGCTCAGCGAACGCCTGGGAGGTCAGGCCCAAGTGGAAAGCAGCAACCATCACACCTTGTTTACAGTCAGTTTCCCCTTAGCTTTGGGCAATGAATAAAGCGAGGGGGATTTTCACTTCTAAAACGGAGCTTGAGCATTAATACGGAGCAATTTCAACCTACAAATCTCTTGTTTTTGGTAGATAAAGTGGGTGGCTCATCATTATTGTGAACTGTCACAAAGTTTTAGCCTTTCGGGGGCAAGCTTTGCGCTATATATAGGTTAAGCAAAGCGGTGAAACCCTTTCTCTGTATTGCTTAACTGGGGTAGCGTTTGCGACGTTCGGCTGCCGTGCCGTGATATTGGCTGTGCTCGCGACCCACGCAAAGAACAGGCTATTTATGGTGTTTTCTTGGGCTTCTTCACCACAAGTTCTAAGTTAAACAGGCTTTTGTTTTTTACGCGATTTCCATTTTGGAAACTAGCCCTCCCCTGACTCAGTAGTAGGAGGCACAATCATGAGACTGCATCTAGAAACAATTGCTTCAACGCGCCAGAATCTCTCTTTGTTGAAGCCCTCAAGACCTTCCCTAGGCGCAGCGGCCATTTTGAGTTTGCTGATGCTGGGCATTACCGCCCAGGCTTCCGCTGCACTAACGGTTGCTCCCTCGGCTCGGCGTTTTGGAATGCCCTTGACTGCCGCCATTTTGGGAGCCGATAACGATTCAACAGTGGCTGGTGGGGCCTATCTGTTTGGTGAATCTTCCGAGCCTGGTCAATTGGGTAAGGAATATATGGTCTTTGAAGTGAATGAGGGCCGTATGGTTGGGGGCTTCTACTCCCCCTCTTCTGACTTCAGCTGTTTTACAGGCAACATCAAGGATGATGTGATGAGCCTAGCTGTGGAAGATGCGGATTTACAAAGTACCTCAACCATTTCGGTCCAACTCTATCTCTCAAATGAAGTTGCAGCGCGTTCTGAATTGCTGCTGCCCTTTGAGAGTGCATTAGGCCTTCAGGGGACTTACCGTATCCCAGAGTTAGACCGAACCAGTCAGGTTGTTTTGGATACCTGTCGGGCAGAAATGGACCGTTAGCACCGGCTGATTTACTGGCTGATTCACTGGCTACCTTGGCGGAGACTTTCCGAGCTGAGCGTTTTGTCGGTCAGGAGCTGTAATAGTCTTTTAGACGGCGATCGCAGCAGCTTGCGATCGCCGTTTTGCCTTTATGAACTTTCACCGCCATGGCTACCTATCTCGTGACTGGCACCAACCGAGGCATTGGCTTGGAATATTGCCGCCAACTCAAGCAGCGAGGCGATCGCGTTATTGCTGTGTGCCGAACTGCTTCGACCGAGCTGGAAGCCCTCGGCGTTGAGTTGGAAACCGGTGTGGACTTGACCGATGCTGTTGCGGTAGATGCCTTGGCAGAACGCTTGAGCGGTCAAACCATCGATGTGCTGATTAATAATGCTGCCATTGTGGAGCGGTTCGGCTTGGCCAATTTGGGCTTGGATAGCTTGAGGCGGCAATTTGAAGTGAACGCGATCGCCCCCCTCACCTTCACCAAGGCTCTCCTGCCCTGTTTAACTTCAGGATCCAAAGTCGCCCTTATGACCAGTCGCATGGGCTCCATCACAGACAACAGCTCTGGCGGCTCCTACGGCTATCGCATGTCAAAGGTGGCCCTATCCATGGCAGGCAAGTCCCTTTCTCATGACCTCAAGCCCCAGGGCATTGCGGTGGCCATTCTGCATCCCGGTCTTGTGCAGACGCGCATGACCAATTTCACGCCCAGCGGCATCACGACTGAGGCGTCAGTCCAGGGCCTGTTGGCTCGTATCGATGGATTGAATTTGGATAATACGGGCAGCTTTTGGCATGCCAATGGTGAGGTTTTGCCTTGGTAGTGGAGCTACTTCAACAAGACTCCCTGGTCTGAAAAATACCCCGCCAAACAAGCTTCCATGATTCTCTGATGTTCAAACGCAAGCTCCATCTCCATGGCTTCTTTTAGGCCAAACCATCGGGCCTCTGCCACCTCATCCTCACCCACCTGGGGATTCAACGTTGGTAATGTTGTCCCCGCCGCCATTTCAAACATGAGTGGGAATCGCAATGTCACATTTTGCCGTCGCCGGGGCTCACTGAACACGAAATAGGGCTGCTCCAACTGCCCCACAAACTGGTGAGCCTCCTGCAATGCAGGCACATTGAGTCCCAGTTCCTCCCAAATCTCTCGCTGTACCGCCCCACCCGCCGTCTCATCAAAATCCAAATAGCCCCCTGGCAGGCCCCACTTGCCCACCTCATCCGGTAGGGCTGTGCCTCGCTTTCCCAAAGGCACATAGGCATTGGCTAAGGCCCGTTCACCCACCACAAAAATCAGCACCGGCAAAACAGTCACGCTGCGACTAATCCAGAGTTCTTGACCATCGACCGTGATGCAACGATTTTCGCGGTTGTTGAATTTCATAGGGCAGAAGCTGATAGCGAATGGGTAAAAGGTGATAGGACATTATGGAGCAACCCTTTCGACCTTCGCTGCTTCCCCCCATGAATTCCGTTCGTAATTCAGCCCTCGATCCAAGCTTTGCTGACTTGGCCCAGCAGTACAAA
Organism: uncultured Pseudanabaenaceae cyanobacterium; assembly: GCA_938002085.1. Lineage (GTDB taxonomy): Bacteria > Cyanobacteriota > Cyanobacteriia > PCC-9006 > JAAUQQ01 > JAAUQQ01. The sequence continues at coordinate 14,396 of CALLAT010000132.1, read as the reverse complement.
ACTGCGCTGCTAGATGATGTGTTGCCCTTTTGGGAAAACCACTCCCTCGATCGCACCTATGGTGGCTACTTCACCTGTTTAGATCGAGCGGGCGAAGTCTACGACACCGATAAATTCATTTGGCTGCAAAACCGCCAAGTCTGGACCTTCTCGATTATGGCCCAGCAGCTTCAGGGCCAGGTTAGTCCAGAGCGGATCGAGCAGTGGAAAGCGATCGCCCAGCATGGTGCAGATTTCCTGGCTAAACATGGCCGTGACACCGAAGGCAACTGGTACTTCTCCCTCAATCAGGCGGGTCAGCCCCTCACCCAGCCCCACAGCATCTTCTCCGATTGCTTCGCAGCCATGGCCTTTAGCCAATATGCCAAAGTCACTGGCAAAGCTACCGTCACGAACAGCCCTGCAGAAAATATTGCCCGTCAAGCCTATGCCAATGTCCTGCGCCGCCAGGCCAATCCCAAGGGCCAGTACAACAAGGCTTATCCCGGGACGCGATCGCTAAAATCCCTCGCCGTCCCCATGATTCTGGCCAACCTCACCCTAGAAATGGATTGGCTGCTACCACCGGAGCAGCTCGACAAAGTGTTGGACCAAACGGTTGCAGAGGTGATGAATGATTTCTGGGATAGCAATTGCGGTCTTATGCGCGAAGCCGTCGCCCCAGATGGATCCATTGTTGATAGCTATGAAGGAAGGCTCATCAACCCAGGCCATGGCATCGAAGCCATGTGGTTCATGATGGATATTGGGCAACGACGGGGCGATGTTGCGCTGATCAATCAAGCGACAGATATCGTCCTCAGCATTCTCAACTTTGCTTGGGACCCAGCCCATGGGGGCCTGTTCTATTTCATGGATGCTCAAGGGCGACCGCCCCAACAGTTGGAATGGGACCAAAAACTTTGGTGGGTTCATCTCGAAACCCTAGTGGCTTTGGCGATGGGATACCGACTCACGGGTCGTCAAGACTGCTGGGACTGGTACCAAAAACTCCATGACTACAGCTGGAAAAACTTTTCGGATCCCCTTGCTTCAGATGGCGGAGGCGAGTGGTTTGGCTATCTCAACCGCCGTGGAGAAGTTCTTCTCAACTTAAAAGGCGGTAAGTGGAAAGGCTGCTTCCACGTTCCCAGAGCAATGTTGCTCTGCTGGCAACAGTTCGACTTATTAGCCAATTTGCCCCAACCCAAGACAGATTAGAGGCGGCTGCAGGCGATACGCTCTAGGGGCCTACCCTTCACTTCATCGCCTGCATAAACCTCTAGACAGGCATTAGCAGGAGCCAGGAAGCGAAGTTTTTGACGAGGATAGACCATCCCCTCAAAGTACCAATGGGATGTATTGGCAATCCGCACCAGACGAGTTTGGCCGCTGGGATTGTAGTAGCTGCAAGGGATTGACTCGGAACTGGAAGTTTGGTTGATGGATAACATGGTAGGCAAAGGGGAACTGCACAATATGCCCTGATGTATTTCAGCCCGGAGAAGAAAAAACCTCACGCAAGCTCGTGTATTAAACACTACTTAAAAATTTTAATGCTTTACGTAGCTTTTGAGAAGTGATGTCGGTCAGTTACAGAATCAAAAAAGCCATATTTATGGGGGGTGTTACAGCTTTCAGGAACTACAAATAGCGTCGCTGTAGCTAGTCATGGATGTTCTATTGAAAATCTACTTGTATGGCAAGCCTACGCAGATTCCGTATATACGCATTCCTAGGGTTAGCCCTCGTCATCCCCCTCGGTTTAGGTAGTAAAGCTTACAACGGTCCTGCTCGTGCTTGGGTGGAAGGTTATTCTGGCGATATTCTCTACGAATTGGCCTGGATGTTTCTCATTGCTGGATTATGGCCAGCCATTCTCAAATCTCGTCGAAGCCTTTTGAATTTGGCCTTGGGGGTCTTTGCTGTGACCGCTAGCTTTGAATTCCTCCAGCTTTGGCAGCCTGCTTGGCTCCAAGCCTGGCGGGCTACGCTGGCAGGCAAGCTCATTCTGGGCACGACTTTCGTTGCTTGGGATTTTTTCTATTACGCCCTGGGTTGCCTGATGGGCTGGGTCATTTTGAAGGGGTGGCAACGACAGTTGGGATTACAGGATAGGCCCTAGCGCGATGGGCCTTGCTTTACCCAACCCTAAACGTCGCAGAGGTGGTCTTCCATCTCGCGGAAATATTTGACTGTCTTGACTTTGAGCTCTAGCGTGGCGTCTTCATCACAGATCATCAGCGATCGCGGATGCAGTTGTAAGGCCGATACAGGCCACATATGGTTCACGCTTCCCTCAATGGCCCTTGCTACTGCCCCGGCTTTGCGATACCCCTGGGCCAGGATCATCACCTCCCTCGCATCCAATATGGTCCCAACGCCAACGGTTAGGGCGCAGGGGGGAACCTGGCTCAAGTCATCGCCAAAGAAGCGGGCATTGGCTAGGCGGGTGCTGTAGTCCAGGGTTTTGATGCGGGTTCGCGATCGCAGAGAAGAACTGGGTTCATTAAAGGCAATGTGGCCATCTTCGCCCACTCCCCCAATAAATAATTCAATCCCACCAAACTGCTCGATCTTGGCTTCATAGCTGGCACATTCTGCTTCCAGGTCCGCTGCATTGCCGTCTAGCAGATGTACCTGGGCCTCTGGAATATCGATTTGACTAAAGAAGTGCTGCCACATGTAAGCGCGATAGCTCTCTGGATGATCGGCCTTCAGCCCAACATACTCATCCATATTGAAGGTCACCACATGTTCAAAGCTCAGCGCCCCGGCCTGCACCCGTTCAATGAGCAGTTGATACATCACCAGAGGTGTGCCCCCCGTCGGTAGACCTAAAACAAAGGGCCTATCTGAGGTTGGAGCAAACTGAGTAATGCGTTCCTCCACATAGCGAGCTGCCCATTGGCCCACCTCACCCTTACAAGTCACTAGCCGCATAGGCCATCGCACCAAATCCTACAGAGTTCACTGTAATTGGACGATTGAGCCATGGCCGTCCCATGTGATGACTCGTTATGCAGGGGCTGATTTTGCAATGATGATGCCATAACCAAGAAGGACGGCGTTGAGTTTTTCAACGCCGTCCTTCTTCATCCTTGTCAATCTCAGGTGCTAGAGAACCTTAACCTTCGACTTGAATGGGAGCCTCTTCAATGAGCTCGGTCGCCCCGGCCTGATTGCAGACAAAAGCGATCGCCTTCGCTGTTGCACTCTCTGCCTTGGGTTGTTCCACCGCAGCACCGACCCCAAAGTCCTGGTTAAAGAGCTCCACCTTCGCTTCTCCGTAGGCCTTCATCACCCGAGTCTGGGCTGTTCCAGCCTCACAGCTCACTAGGCGATACAGCAGGGCACTGCGCACTGGCTGATCCATGGGCACTGGCAAGAATGCATTGTTCTCCCCAGCAAAGGCACGGTATTCCCAGTAGCCTAGCTTTTCTCCCACAGGCTTAATGGAATTGGGACCCACCAAGGTGCGATCGCCCAAACTATTTTGAGCCACCTCAGTCCAGTGCTTGCTATCCACTGGCGTGGTTTCCCGAGGCTCCACTGCCGTTTCCCCACTTCCTGCCCGAGCTTGTCGCATCACGTCCCGTAGGGCATTTTGCGCAAAAGTGTCCTTCGGACGCTCATCTAAAGCCCGCTTAAAGTAAGTTGCCGCTTGGCTAAACTCATCATTTCGCGTTGCGCCATAGCCTGCGCTCATATAGCGATCATAGAGTGTCGTCTTAACGGGAGAAGGCTTTGCCGCTGCTCCTGAGTTCGTTAAAGACTGACGATATAGACCCAACACTTCTTTGGCAAAGGGGGCGATCGCACCACTGCCATAGCGGCTGGCATCCCCGGTTCTCCACCAAGAGACCACGCGCTGTATCGCTACAGGCTCATTGCCACCTGTCGCTTCGTACTGAGCTGCCAACTGGTCTCTTAGCTGACACAGGACGACTGATTTCGCCGTTTCAGCACTCGTCGCAAATTCTAAGGGGGTAAGAGCGCGTCCCAAACAGGCTTTAGACCACTTTGGAATCGCATTACTCTCAACCTGCCAGTCGCTGTAGTAGACCCCTGTTCCTAAACCAGGACCCTCATCTGACTTCAGCCGCAATGCCTCGGATAGTGCTACTACCTGCTGCTCCGAAGGAGCCGCTGCTTGGGCCAATGCTGGACTAACAAATATCGCCAGAATCAAGCCTGCAAGACCTAGCCGAGAGACTGAACGCAAGCCAGGGAACGAGCTGCGATCGTTAAAACCTTTCATTATGCTCAACTTTATACTCAACAGCAGCATCCGCGCCTCACCCCCTACATTCCGGACAGTACAGAAGACTCTACAGATGCTAGACGCCCAGACATTCTCCAGAGTTTCACAGTCCAACCGTTGCCGAATCCTTCTGAGAACTGATGTCTTACAAAAATTGCAGTTTAGGAGGTTTCCATAATGTTAAGACGGCGTATATTTCTCTACAACGATGAATTTTTATGTAAAGACTCAAATAAACTAGGATTGATGTAACGAATTTGCTCCGTCCCCGTCCTACACTTTCCTAGAAAACGCCTAGGAGTCGTTGTCAGGACGCAAAACTGCATTGTCAGACGCTGGGTAAGTTGGTTGCTCTATATGTGTTTGCTTTAGTTGCTTTAACTCGAGTTTGCAAGAGTATGGAGCACAGCCAGCTGTGCTAGGGGCTGTACCGCCATTTACTTGTAAAGAGGAGTAGGCCTAAATGTTATTTCATCCGGATGAGTTGGCATACTTGTGAATATGTCCCCAACAGGAGTGTGCGTAAAAATACTTGCTAATGGTTCGTTTGTAGTGACTAATCTTTCTTCGTCGTGTCTATAGATGGTCGCTTCGCCAGTGATTGTCTGACCTAAGCCTAAAAATTATTTTAATTACGAGAGCACAATTATGGTGCGTGGAACATTGCAAAATGGTGCTCAGACTGAAGGGGCCGAATATAGCAGATTAGAGCAACGGCAGTCGCTTCCCGAGCATACGGCCGTTGTTCCTTCGATGGTTCAGGTCGAAGATGGTGAGGAAGAGGAGGAAATCTCTTTCCAAGGCGTTTTGGCATTTCTCAAACGCCGCTCGCGCATCATTGCAATCGTTACAGCAGGCTCAGCTTTAGGTTTTGGCGCGTTGATCTTTACTCAACCTCCTTCCTTCTTTGGTAAATTCCGCTTGCTAGTGGAGCCGGTTACGACCGGTAGTCGTCTTGCAGATGATCTAACTTCGGATACCGTACAAAGTAATCAAGCGCAAACTCGACGAATCATTTCAGCGGGGGCTAATGGTGGCATTGACTACATTAGCCAGATTGAAGTTCTGCGTAGCCAAGATACTTTGGCCCCGATTGTTGCTCGTATTCAAACTCGCTATCCAGAGATCGACTATTTGACTCTTGTGAGTCGTCTGGGGATTGGTCGCCCTCAAGAGACTAAGCTGCTAGATTTTACTTATAGCTCTCTAGATCCTGCTGAGATTGAATTCGTTTTGGCAGTGTTAGCAGAAGAGTTTATTAAGTACAGCATTAACGATCGCGCCAGCAACCTAAAAGAGGGTTCCCAATTCATAGAAACTCAGATTCAGCGACAACGAGACGAGCTTGATAACCTAGAAAATCAGCTTAGTGAGTTACGCACGCGCTATCAAATTGTTGACCCAGCGAATACAGAGACGCTCTTAAATAGCCAGCTCGTACGCCTTTCTAATGAAGCTGCAACCACCAGAGTTAATTTGACAGAAGCCCAGACTTTATATAGCAATTTGCGAGCACAAGTTGGTCAAGAGCCTGCTTATGCTCTAGCAGTGGCTAATCTGAGTGAGTCCCAAACTTACCAAAGTCTTTTATTGGCATTGCAAGAAATTGATGAGGAACTAGCTATTGAATCCACGCGCTTCAATAGCAATGCCCTTGAAATTCAAGTATTGCGCGATCAGCGTCAAGAGCTACTGCCCTTGCTTAGAGCTGAAGCTGCTCGGGTCATGGGAGTAGCCAACGCAAGCTCGATTGATCCCAGCCTACTTGGCTTTCAAGGTCGGGTTAGTCGTGAACTAACGCAGCAGCTAGTCAATGTTGCCAACCAAGTTCAAGTTCTAACTCAGCAAGATAAAGTCCTGCAAAGTGCGATTGGCCAAGTCAATCGACAAACTCAAGACTTATCTACAGTTGCTCAGGAATATCTCAAAATTGTTCGTGAAGTAGAACTCGTCACTAGTTCTCTTAATCGTTTGCAGGTTGCTAGAGAAAACCTTCAAGTTGAATCGGCTCGCCAAGCCTCACCCTGGAAGTTAATCTCAAAGTTAGATCAAAACAGTATTGGTTTGAGAGGAGGAAAATCTAAAAAGCTTTTGCTGAGCTTAATCGTTAGCGGGGGATTAGGGCTTGTAGCAGCCCTCATTGCAGAGCAGCTTGATCGCGTCTTTCATGATGTGGATGAACTTAAGGAAATTACTCTGCCTTGTTTGGGGATAATTCCTTACAATAAATCACTGACAGAGCAAAAAAATCTAGCGCTCTCAAGTAGTAATGAAGGATTCAACGATAACTTGACAGCTAAAGAGCGTCAGTCCAATGCATTATTTCAAGAATCTTTCTATACTCTTGATGCGAATATTCGCTTACTCAACTCTGACTACTCAATCAAGAGCTTGACAATTACATCTACAAGCCCTGCAGATGGTAAATCAACAATATCTTCCCATTTAGCGATGGCTGCAGTGATGATGGGGCGCCGAGTGCTGCTAATCGATACTGACTTGAGGCGCCCTCAGGTTCATAGACGTTTTAATCTTTCTAATATTCAAGGATTGAGTAATGCGCTCACTTCAGACGTTGATTTCCATGATTTACTTCAGGTAGCCCCCCAATCTCCTGGACTATCAATTCTGGCTTCAGGCCCAACTCCTCCTTCGCCTGGCAGGCTTCTCTCTTCAAGGAAGATGCAAACTTTAATAGATGTAGCTAGTGAAGAATTTGACCTAGTTATTTGTGATGCTCCTCCAGCCATTTTTGCAGACTCTAAGTTAACTGCGACTCATACAGATGGAGCCTTAATGGTAGTGGGCATCAACAAAACAGATCGCCTTCAAGCCGTTCAAGCAATTAAGGATTGGCAATCGTCTGCTCAAACTCAAGTCTTAGGCCTAGTTGCTAACGGTGTGAAAGGTCAAGAGATGGACTCTTATTACTATCAGCGTTATTACAATCAAGACGAATCAGATGGTAATAAGCGAGAGAAAAAGCGTTTACTTTCGGGGGGGCGGGGCTTTCGAAAGTAAACGCCCTTAATTCCAATTAAGTACGCAATCTCTGAATTACTTTTAGCTGAGAATCTAGAATGTTTGTTCTAGGATTTGCTTGCTTCACCCAGTTTAAGGCCTCCCAAAGATCCATCTGTTTGTATTTGTATAAGTAGCCAACACACACACTAGGAGATCTCTCCATGCCTGCAATGCAATGCACGTACAAAGGCGCAGACGATTGAATATATGAGTGCACCTTGTCAACAGCCATAGAAAAATTCGCAAAACTCATCTCTTCCTCTGAATGACTGTCAGAAAGAGGGATTCGAGTACACGCTACAGAAGACTGAAAATCTTGGGAAAGCACTCCCTCTTCTTCTGAGCACAGTGTCAACACAGAAGAAATACCTGAACTGCGTAATAGTGCTTGTCTTGCTTTACTTTTGGGTATTGGTCCGACAGCAAGTACTCCCTTTATGATCCAATTCAGAACTTGACCTTCTTCGCCCCTCTTACTTTTTTCTGATGAACCATTTGTTAATCGTGAAAGGAACTCTAGCATTAGCCCGTAATAGATAATGATATTCAATATTCCTAGATTGTACCCTACTTGCTTTGCTGCTATTTGGCTTGAAAGTCTTAAGTTATATTTTTACGTTTGCATCGTGAATAATTCGCGGTAAATAAAAAAATGTAGGCTCCTAAATAATATTCTTTATTAGTTGGAGCATGGTCAAATACAAGATTGCTACGCGTGATGAAACTCACTCCCAAGTGTTAAATCTCCGTCTGGCTAAGATGTTTATTGGGAATGTTGATACTAATGAAAGATAAACACTCTACCCTTTCCTATTCTGAGGGTGAATCGATGATATCTTCATCCAAACATTAGATAAGAGTAAGGTCTAACACTCAGTTATTTAAATAGGATAATATATTAACTATTAGATGCTACTTACAAAGGCCTTAGTTGAAACTTCTAGAGTTTGGCTAGAGCATTCAAAACTAGCTTCTTTGCTCTACGTTCCACCTCGAAAAAATATGGATGCTTAGCTTTGACTTCAGTACCTAGTAGAAAAAATAAGCCAGAGGTAACATCATCTCAAACCTCCCTGCGAAGAGGGAGAGATTTGTTTAGATCTTACTCACTTGTAATCAATTTCCTTTCTTTCCTCGCTAAGCTGCTCCCTCGTCCGTTGCTATTGTGCCTCTGGTTCCCTGTTAGCCAATGCCCTGGCCATTTTGGAACTGGTTTGAGATATTGCTTGTTCTCTGCTCTGGTTAATGATTGCGGGGAAAACGTTTACCTTGGTCGCAATGTATATATAAAATCTTGGGATAAAATCATAGTGGGAAGTAATGTAAGCATTCATAATGATTGCCATATTAATGCTCTAGGAGGAGTAAAGATTGGTAATTCTGTTTCTATTGCCCATCAGACCTCTCTCATCGCAGCAAATCATGATTGGACTGATCCACTGCTACCGATTAAGGACCAACCAGTGCTTCCAGCCCCTATCGTTATCTCTGAAGACGTATGGATAGGCTGTTCTTGTCAGATTTTAGCTGGCGTGACGGTTGGGAGCCGAGTTGTTGTTGCGGCTGGAGCTGTAGTTGCTAAAGATGTTTTGCCCAATCGTATCGTAGGCGGTGTGCCTGCTAGAGAGATAAAGTCTATATAGTTTCTGAGGTCGATGCCTCCTTTCAATCTTTTGATATTAGACCAGTAAGTAGATCTGCCTTATTTTCTAATGGATCATCGTGATGCGAGATAGTTCTTGGGCTTAAAGAAGTGAGAAATCCCTTTGAAGAGAAAAAGACTCGAAAGCAGAAGCTTATTCTTCCTCTTGTTGCTGTAATTTTTGTTTTTATTTTTGCTAGGCCAACTCTTAGACAATATGGTGAATGGCTTTCAGCACATGACGAGCTAGTTGATATAGATGCAGTGATCGCTCAGAATCCATCAGCTGGTAGATTAGAAACTGCTGTTGATATATACATGTCAGGTCGTGCGGATAAAATTTTTATTGTCTCAACTCCACCTAATAAGGTTGATAAGATTGTCCAATCTAAAGATCTAAATCGTGAGCATGTATATGAAGCGAGTTGTCTGGGGACGACGACTTGGGATGAGGCAAAAAATATAAAAATGATGCTAGAGGAAGAAGAACTAACTGATAAGGTTCTTGTGGTCATCTCCAATAAATATGCACTTCGAAGAATGAGATGGGCATTCCAAGAGGTATTGGGTTCTGAATATGTTGTGAAAGCATATCCTGCAAGTCACACTAATCAGCAGATTTCTCATTTCCTCGAACAAGAGGATTGGTGGAATAATAAATTTAGTAGAGCAGATGTATCCAGTGAGACACAGAAGCTTGTATTCTACTGGGTTTATTATGGAATATTGAATAATGATGAATCTGTTAATATTCCTTTTAGAGGTGTTTTCCACTATATGAATGACTGGCGAGTCAGGCAACCAGGATACGATAAGACTTTGGAAGAAAGGATTCGTCGTCGTTGCAATGATGCCTGGTGATTTTATTTAACTATAGAAAATTGGGAAAACTGTTTGATAATTGTTAGGTTCTCTAAGTAAAGCTGGTGATTAAGCATACTTTTTTAATTAGCTATTGAATTGGGGCTGTAACTAGCCTTCTTTGAAGGGGCGTTGCATCAAGGGCATATTATACTAAAACTTGAAGAGATAGAAATCGAACACTTAGTAGCTACTCTTCTTTTACCCTAGCTGTACTTCTGATTCTTTTCTGTTTGAAAAAAAACAAGGTGTTATACCTGCTTCCTGAATGTATAAGTTTTATCTAACTGCCACCTGAAAGTTTTATCTTCCGCCTCTACATCATCCACTTTCTATCTTATTGAAATGACTAAGCATGGAGACACTTCCCAAATACTTCAGAAAGCTTCTCTGCAAACAACAGATTTTTTTTCAACCTTAACCTCTTTCACCTCAAACTCACCGTCTCAGCTACAGCAAGATTCTGATGGGCTGATTCTAAAGGACAATTGGCTCTGTCTTTATGAGCTTGCAAGACGATTTAAAATTGCTCCAATTTTTTTTAATGGGTTGAGGCTACAAGAATCCCTAAGTTTTTCAGATCCTCATCAATCTGAACATTCTATTGCGTTTCAAAATACTTGTCTTTTTGCAGTAATAAAGCAACAACAGCTGCACAAACGGCAAGTTTTGAAAATGACTTATGAGCTTATTCGAGTTATGAATGTGATAGCTCAAAGTCACATCTCTGCAGTTCCATTTAAAGGAGGGATATTATCACAAAAAATCTATGGCGATTTATATCACCGTAGCTTTGACGATATTGATATCATTGTGAATGATGATGATTTCTTAGCTTGTAGAAAACTCTTAATTGATCAAGGTTATATACCTGCTGGATATGAGCATCTGTCTGTAGAAAAAGCTGAACGATTTTCAGTATTTCTCGGAGAATGCACTTTAGTTCATCCAAGAAGTAAAGTCTGTATTGATCTACATGGTTGTTGGTTGGGGAATGGAAAATTAACTTTGTCTACTGACTTATCTGTTTTTACCTCTCGCTTAGAATCTGTTCAAATTGCATCATCATCTTTTGACACATTGTCTAGAGAAGATACGATTATTTTTCTCTGCTTGAGTGGCCTTAAAGATAGTTGGACTTCTTTAAAGACTGTGTGTGATCTGACAGTACTTATAAATACGAGTAGTGATCTAGACTGGGATTTTATTCATGTTGAAATCCAGAATATGAAAGTCGAGAGAATTGTTTATTCTGGCTTATTGCTTGCATACAGTCTTATGAAGGCTTCTGTGCCTAGGAATGTTGTAAATATTGCTATGTCTGATAAGAAAGCTGCGTGGATTAGTCGGCGAGTTAGTCAGCGAATAATAGATAGAGTAGATGGTAAATATAGTTGGAGCAATGAAATTTTTCTAAATTGTTTTCTTAAGTGGATCTCTATTAAATACTGGCAAGAAAGAGTGTTTTATATCAAAGGCATTTTTAGACGACTTGCCTGCTTAGCTTTCTCTATTAATAGTCATGATATGAAATTTTTGAATTTGCATAGAAAACTTTATTTCTTGTACTTCTTTGTGCGTCCGTTTCGCCTCATTTTTGACTATAAGTCTTCGATATTGAAAATCTTATTTAAGTAACCTTATTACTCTGTTTTGAAAAATTCTCTAATTGAAAGGGTGATAGCCTTAAATTTTGATACCTTTGTACCTCGACTTGTTGGAACACTATTTCCATACACCTTCTTCTTTAAATCTATTGTCGAGTAGCTCGTTTCTGATTGATTCTTGTTTCGCTTATAGTCAAGCCCATTTGGTTTTAGCTATCGTTCATAACAATGCTAAACCTCAGAGAATGGTCGAAAATAATTTGATTTAGATTGACAAAACACTAGGAGTATTTCCCCAAACTATGTCTGAAACTGCTACTGTCTTTCTGTAAGAATCCTGAGATGTCTCAAAGCGAACCATTGTTGATTGATTTCCTTTTTCTACTCTGCGAATGTTCTGAACTTAGAGTTTACTTTTAGAGATAATATTCTTAGCTAAGACTTCTATTACAGCTCTCAGAATCATTAAGGAAGAATGAGCATGTGTAGTGTATTATTTACAACATAGATTATAGCTGAATTATATTTTTAGGTTTATGCATTTCATCGCTGGATTGTGTATTTTTAGTGCCTGCTTGAGTGCTTGGTTAGTCGGTTTGGTTAGGCAGTACTTTCGTAAACAACTGATCGATATTCCTAATGAGCGTAGCTCTCATAAGGTGCCAACTCCTCGAGGCGGTGGGCTAGGGTTTATATTCGCTTCATTGCTAGGTTTAGTTCTTTATACTGTTTTGCCTGATCGCTCTTTGCCTCCTCTTCCAGTCACTCTTTGGTTATCTTTACTTCCATTAATTGGAATTGGACTTCTTGATGACTGGAAAGACCTTGGAGCTGGTACTCGTTACACTATTCAGTTGCTCGTTTCTAGCTTGCTAGTAATGCAACTGGGAGCTTTCCCTCAACCTTGGCTTACAATGCTCGGCCAAACTGGCAGTATTGTAGCGGTTGCAATTACCGTTATTGGTATAACGGCACTAATTAACTTCTATAATTTTATGGATGGCTTAGATGGTCTTTTAGGTAGTGTTAGCTTGGTTCAGTTATCTTTCTTGGCTATGATCTTTGACCAGCCCTCTCTTTGGATTCTAGTGGGAGCTCTCGGTGGATTCCTTTTTTGGAACTGGTCTCCCGCTAAAATCTTCATGGGTGATGTGGGTAGTACTGTCTTAGGGGCTGTAGTTGCTACATCTTTGCTCAGCTTTGCAAACTCTGCTGTGGCTAGTGACTGGGTGTTTTCTTGGTCCAGCTTAACTATTGTTTTCCCTTTGGTTGGCGATGCTTTCTATACCTTGATTTGCCGGACTCTACGTAAAGAAAATATTTTCAAGGCTCATCGTGTTCACCTCTATCAAAGATTGAGTCAAGCTGGCTGGACTCACGCACAGGTGGCTATTTTGTATGCTTGCTCTACAGTTCTCGTTGCGACATCTTTCTTCTTATGGGGAAACGTGGGAGCACTATTAAGCTGCTTTGTAGGATGTTGTGGAATCTTTTGTTTAGAGCTTCTAATTCAGCGGGCTCAATCTTCTATGTCTAGTCTAAGCGAGCCTGCCTCTTCTCCTGCATTTGCAAAGCCTGGTCAGTAGTGGGTTGTCAAGACGAAGAGAAATTCTACGATTATGTGCCTTGAGCAGAGCCTTGTATAGTTAGGGCTTTGTCACCAGAATTGACGAGAGAAAAGTGGCGTCTGGCTTTAGTCACAATTTTGCAATTCGTTGAAGGATTGACAGACCGGCAAGCAGCCGATGCAGTTCGAAGTCGAATCGACTGGAAATACTTGTTGTGCTTAGAGCTAAAAGATATTGGGTTTCACCATTCTATTCTGAGCGAGTTTCGGACTCGCTTGGTGATTCAGCAATCTGAGGGACTCCTCTTTGAGCAGCTATTGAGCCTGTGTAAAAATAGGGGTTTACTCAAAGCTCAAACCCGCCAACGCACAGATGCGACCCATGTCTTAGCTGCCGTTCGTGCTATCACCCGTTTGGAGTGTGCTGGTGAAACACTAAGAGCTGCTTTGAATGCCCTGGCTGTTGCTGCTCCTGACTGGTTACAAGCTCACGCTCAAGCTGAGTGGGTGGAACGCTATAGTGACCGGATCGAAGATTATCATTTACCCAAATCCCAAGCCCGCCGAGTTGAGCAAGCTGAACAATATGGTCGGGATGGATTACAGGTATTAGATGCAGTCTTTGATCTTGATAGCCCGAGCTGGCTGCGTCATATTCCAGCAGTGGAGGTCCTTCGGCAAGTTTGGGTTCAGCAGTACTATTGTTGCGATAACAACGTAGAGTGGCGGAGTCAAAATAATGCTCCTCCTGCATCAGTAATGAGAAGCTCCCCCTATGAGCCAGATGCCCACTACGCCAAGAAAAAAACGACTTCCTGGGTGGGCTATAAAGTTCATCTGAGTGAGACTTGTGAACCGGGTGAGCTCCATCTGATTACGAATGTAGAGACCACATCTGCCACCCTGGCAGATGGAGATATCACTGATTCTATCCATGCAGCCTTAGCCGCTCAGAACTTGCTGCCGAACAAACATATTGTGGATACGGGATATCTGGATGCCGAGCTTCTGGTTACCACTCAAAAGCAACATCAAGTTGATTTACTTGGACCCACTCGCATCAACCATCAATGGCAAGCCAAAGCAGAGCAAGGCTTTGCCGCAAGAAACTTTCAGGTGGATTGGGTGAATCAGTCTTTACGCTGCCCTGAAGGAAAAACAAGCGTGTCTTGGACTCCCGCGATCGATGGTAGAGACAATGAAGTCATCAAGATCAAATTCTCTACAGCGGATTGCTCTATTTGTCCGAGCTTGCAACTCTGCACTCGTACCAAACGTCAACGACGAAGTGTAACGCTGCGCCCAGAAGCGCAATATCTTGCCTTGCAGAAGGCTCGACAGCGGGCTGAGACTCCTGAATATAAACAGGATTATGCCCTTAGAGCTGGGGTAGAAGGAACCTTGTCGGAAGCGGTTCGGGCTCATGGTGTACGCCGTGCCAGATATATCGGT
>CALLAT010000131.1 GCA_938002085.1 uncultured Pseudanabaenaceae cyanobacterium | reverse complement strand
CGTTTGTGGATCTCAGCGGATGTGATATCCTGGTAGAGGTGAGACGCAAAGGGGGATCGAAAGGGATCGTGCAGGTAATGTCCTGGCAGGTTTTGGTCGTTTTGGGAGGAAATATCCCAGTGAGAGTGACTGTAGACTTGTGTGTCATGCTCAATCTCTGCCTCCGTTTGTTTTTCCTCGGTGTCTTTTTCTTTAGAATCATTACTATCGTTTACTGGCGCACTCGTGTGCCCCTTGTTATTGTCTCCGCCAAACGTAAAACTATGGGCATTCGGCGGCGGTTCGAGGGGCTCAAATATCGGTTGCAATTCCACAATCATTTCATTATCATTGGTATTGCTATTCTTATTGGGAACGGGCAAAACAGGTGCCGGTAAAGACGGCGTGGATGGTTCATGCTGCTGTTGTTGCTGCTGATTGCTGTTGTTAATACTATTGTTGGGTTGGTTTGTTTCGTGCTCTTTTTTGTGAAGTGGAGGGTCCGCTTCTGTCTGCTGGTTCATGGAATATCCACCGCCTGTTTTGCCACTGTTATCCATGGACAAATGGAGAATCACTGCTAAAAAGATCAACGCTATCATGGCTTTTCGAACAAGAGGGGACTGCAAGACTTGCTGGAAGAGAGAATCATCTCCATTATGGTAACGGCGATGCTCCCCATGATAGTCACTGCCATCATCGTGCGAGAATGGGACACTATCATAATAGCCTCCTGCATTGCCATTACCATTGTTGTCATTCGTTCCTCCAAAGAGGCTGTACTTGGTAAGCAGACCACCAATCATACCTACTTCGCTGTTCGACTGGAGGTGCTGCGGCATGGCCGAAGTCAGGAAGGCCTCGCGTGGGTCTTCAATTTCAAAGGCATGCATGCCGGAGGTGCTATTCGTAGTGGCACCATCGTTATTCAGGGCAGTCGTTCCTTCCATCTTTGTGTGCAAGTGTGATAATGTAATATATGCTAAGAGCAACGGATCAGCAACACTACTGTAGCCCGCGATATTTGAAGAAGAGACGGTCCAGATGTCAGAGTCCAGAGAATTCTGTTGAAAGAGGGATGCAAGCAGCAAGCGCAAGAAGCAAGAAAAATTGAATGGGTCGTGAGAAACAACTGATTTGGTTTTAAGATACACACTAGTGAAGTGAATTGGTTTTAAGATACAATATGAAGTGATTCGGTTTTAAGATAACATGATTCGGTTTTAAGATACTTAAATATTTACGGGACTTGACGATTGTGTTCATTCACGAAAGGTTTCGTCCGTTTTCGTACGTGTCGTTAATACCTGCCTCCAACAACGTCACTTGAGGGTATCTTTTGCTTGCTTTTCCTTGACAACAAAACGGCAAGTGCAATCCAAGCATGCTGGATATCTACTTTTATCTCATCGCCCACCTGAACAGATCAATGAGTGATTCATCATCGGAGTGTGAGTTGTAGCTAAAAACGATTGAGATTGGACTGTCGACGTCTTGAACCACTACAAGTTCTACTACCGGTATTTCCAACTTGGCATAGATAGTGGATAAGAGTACTCGTACCCTATTATCTTACTATAGCTCATATTATTATCTTCGAGTTTTAACCCAAAGATACGCCCTGAAAAATTACCAGTCGGCAGTTTAATAGACAGCGATTGAGATAGAAGAAAAGTGATTGACGGGCTGATTCATTCATTCATTCATTCATTCATTGGTTGATTAAGCAAGCATGATGCTGATAAGACACCTGTCACTGCTGCTTTTGGCACCCGTGGGACACGATGCCTTCCAGCAATCCCTTACACCCACCACCAAGCCCTTTGCCAGCAGCTACCAACCCGCTGTTTGTAGCAGCAATAGCAACCGCTTGAGCAAAATGGTTTTGTGTTCCTCGGAAGACGGCAACAACAATAGCAACGATGAAGTAACCAAAGAGACAGCCGATGCTTTGAGAGCTGCCGACCAGGCCCTCAGCAGTGCTCAAAAAGCTCGTGCTCGAGAAGCCGCTCAACTCCGTAACGAAGCATTTGCCAGTGCCATCGGTGGAGCTGCTGTCGGTACTGTCTTGGGGGGTATTGCCCTCGTGGGCATTCCTGATTTGGCCGACTCCATCCCTGCCGTAGTGCCTCCTTTGGTGCTAGCTGCCAGTCTCGGAGGAGCTGCTTATGCGGGTGCCGTGAAGGAAGGAAAGGTCGGTCGTATCGTCCGAAACGTGGTGGGTAGATCTACCATTGCTGTAGGAGATAAAGCCAAACAAGCTGCCATCCGACAGGCAGAGAACGCCGTCGAGGAAGTCAAGGCCGTTCCTGGAAAGATTGTCGATGCTGCCAAGCAAAAGGCGGATGAAACCGTGGAAGAGATTAAGGCCATTCCCAGCAAGGTTAAGGATGCGGCTGTTGATAAGGCGGATGAACTAGTGGAAGAGGTTAAGGCTACCCCTGGCCGTGTGGTCAACTATGTGGAAAAGGCTGCCGAAAAGGCTGTGGATGATGCCCAGAAAAAGGTTGTTCAGACTGTGGATGACATCAAGTCTTATCCTACCAGGAAGCTTGAGGAGCTAGAAGATTATGTGGATAGTCTCGTGGAAGGCAAGCCCATGAACATTAGACTTGACGTACCAGAACCTCCCAAGTCGCCACCTCCGCCCATGTCCGTCCGGCCTCCTCAAAATGACCCACCTGTCCCACAAAAACTCAATATCCCCCCACCTCCCCCGACACCACCATCATTCTCTTTGCCAAAGGTTGAAATCCCAAAGGTCGAGCTACCCAAAATGGATATTCCCAAACCAAAGGCCCCACCAGCCCCACCAAAGAAGGCTCCTTCCAAGCCCAAACCCAAGCCTCCGCCAATGTCTCTTCCCAAGGTGGAAATTCCTAAGATTGAACTTCCAAAAGTAGAAGTGCCAAAGATTTCTCTGCCATCTCCTCCCAAGCCTGCTCCAGCTGCAGCCAAGAAGTCGGATGACGGCGCCAAGCAAAAGGCAGCCCAGGCTGCCGCCAAAAAGGCTGCGGCCGAACAGGAAAAGCGAGAAGCCGCAGAAATGCGAGCTGCCGTTGCCCGTGCCGCAGAGGAGACGAGAGCTTCCAACGCTGCCGCTGTGGAAGCTCGTCAAAAGGAGCAAGCGCAGGAGCAAGATCAAAAGAAGGCTGCTGCAGCTGCCGCTGCTGGTGCTCGTAGACAGGAACAGGAACAAAAGCAGGCTGCTGCCGAATCCGCTGCCGCAGCTCGTAAACAGGAGCAAGAAGAAAAGAAGGCTGCTGCTGCAGCTGCCGCCGAGGCTAAGAGACAAGAGGCGGAAGAAAAGAAGGCTGCTGCTGCAGCTGCTGCCGAAGCTAAGCGACAAGAGGCGGAAGAAAAGAAGGCCGCTGCTACAGCTGCTGCCGAAGCTAAGCGACAAGAAGCAGAAGAGAAAAAGGCAGCAGCTACTGCTGCTGCTGAGGCTAAGAAGCAGGAGGCAATCGAGAAACAGTCCGCCGCCGCTGCCATTGCTGATGCTAGAAAGCAAGAAGCTGAAGAGAAAAAGGCTGCAGCCGCTGCTGCTGCTGAAGAGAAACGTGCAGCCGCAGCAGCCGCTGCTGAGGAAAGAAAGGCAGCTGCAGCCGCTGCTGCGCAAGCCCGCGCAGAGGCAGCAGAACAGAGGAAACGGGAGCAAGCCGCAAAACAAGCTGCCGCTGCCGAACAACGTCGTTTGCAGGCCGAGGCGCGGCAAGCAGCTGCGGATAAAAAGCGACAAGAAGCCGAGGAAAAGAAGGCCGCAGCAGCTGCCGCAAGAGAGGCCAAGCAAAATACATCTGCTCCAGCACCTTCCAAACCACGCCCCAGTATCTCTCTATTTGGTGGCGGCGCCCCTGCAGCCCCTAAGCAGGTAGCACCTGCGCCTGAAAAGCCTGCCCCAGTTTCGAAGCCCCGTCCTAGCATTTCTCTATTTGGTGGCGGTGCCCCTGCAGCCCCAAAGCAGGCTGCACCTGCAGCCAAGGCTGCTCCTAAGAGGCCGCCACCCAAAGCCCCTCGCGGAGTCCCAACTATTGTCGGGTGGAGCGTGAAGCGAGATGGTGCGAACAATCTTGTAGATTTTGCTGCAAGTGATTCGCCATTCATTGAATCTCACCCGTTAACCTTTGCTTCTTTCTATACTGTATTGCACAGGAGGTATTTCTGGCCGCGTTTACGGATCTCCCAATTTTAGTGACGGCGAGAGAGTCGATACCTCTGCCATCGCCTCTGGGGCTGCAGAGAACTACAAGGTTGTGAAAACGGGATCTGGTAGCCGCTACTTTTTGAGCGACGAAACGCCTGGAGCAACAGGTGCCGTGCAGATTGCTACTACCGCCAGACCTGGTTCTACCATTCCCGTCCAGAAGCCAGCAGCGGCAACGGGGACATCTACGCCAAGAGCGACCTTTTCCTTGTTTGGTGCCTTTGGTGGCGATAGCGAGGACAAACCTGCTCCCAAGCCAAAGCCGCCCCCCAAGCCAAAGCCAGCTCCTAAGCCAGTGGCAAAGAAGGCGCCACCCAAGCCCAAGCCAGCACCCAAACCTAAACCTGCACCAAAGATGGCCGCAGCGCCCAGACCATCTTTCAGTTTGAATCTAGGCGGAGGGGGGGCACCAAAGGCCGCACCAAAAGTAGACCCCAAACCAGCCCCCAAGGCCGCTGCACCCAGACCATCCTTTAGTCTAAACCTTGGCGGCGCTGCACCGAAAGCGGCCCCCAAGGCTGCTCGAAAGCCAGCCCCGGTGTCTAAGCCTCGTCCCAGTATTTCTCTATTTGGTGGCGGCGCTGCACCAAAAGCGGCCCCCAAGGCTGCTCCAAAGCCATCCCCAGTCTCCAAGCCTCGCCCCAGCATTTCTCTATTTGGTGGAGGCGCCCCTGCTGCTAGTCCTAAGCCAGCACCCAAGCCAGCTGCCAAAAAGGTTGCACCCAAGCCCTCACCAAAGCCAGTTGCCAAGAAGGTGGCACCAGCACCCAAACCAGCACCTAAACCTGCTCCCCAAAAGGCGGCCACAGCTCCCCGTGGCGTTCCTACACTCAAGGGATGGAGCAATAATAGAGATGGATCCGTCTCTGGTAACATTAGCGGCTCTCCTAACTTTCGGGACGGTGAACGAGTCACCACTTCCCCCATTACCTCCGGAAGACTTTCGGGTGGTGAGGTTGTCACGACAGGAAGTGGCTCCAAGTATTTCCTAGCATAGGATGATACTGTAGTAGGCCAGGATGGGATTTCTACATGTTGATATCATTTATTTTTTATAGATGACCAGTCTAATCATGAACGATCAAGCTAGACTGCAACTCTGTGATGCAAATGATGTTCTAAAATTACGTTTATTTAAAGCTATAAGATATAGATACTTTCAAACCACTTCGACTGCGCTGTAGATACGTCTATACCGAGGAGGATATGCAGTAGTCCGCACACACCAACGGACCGGTACCGGTAGCCGTCGGGGACCCGACTAGCCACCTCTGTCGACATGTACAAACTTACACTACATCCTATTGTGCTGAATATTATGTTATTGTTTACTATTTTAAAAGTGTATAGGATAGGTTGCTTCCACTCTAACTACACTACTACCGTTCGTAGAGTAAGTACATGCAGTAAGTGTCTAATGCTTACGACGTCCAGTCGAGCAAGTGTGCTGTCCACGCACCCGGATTCCCCACCAGTGTCGGAGACCACGGTGCGCACGGATCTTCTTCATGCGTTCGATATCGTCACGAAGCTTGGCATCAATGTTTTGAGCAAAGATTTGGCTGTACTTTCCCGTCTTGATGTCCTTTTGACGATTGAGGAACCAGAGTGGGATCTTGAATTGGCGTGGGTTTTGGATAATGGCCACCAACTTTTCAATCTCATCGGCTGTCAATTCTCCCGCACGCTTGTTCACGTCGACTTCGGCCTTTTTGCAAATCAAATCGGCAAAACGACGTCCGAGAC
>CALLAT010000130.1 GCA_938002085.1 uncultured Pseudanabaenaceae cyanobacterium | reverse complement strand
AGAGCATTGGGGATGTGATTCAAGGCGTTCAGTTTAATGACGGAATCAAAGTTGAGGATGCAACTCAATCGGACGCTCCTAAGCAAACCAAAAAGAAGGTTGCCTAACTCCGGGCCGTACACCACATTTGACAATATCTCAGATGAGTTTGAAGATCCTAAGTATAGGTATGTTGACGAAAATGATGATGTGGACGGTGACATTCTGATCTTAGATAGGAAAGATCTTGAACTACTAGAGCAAAAAATCAATCTACTCAAAGAGTCTGATGAAACAGCTTTAGAAAAATGGTACATCGCCATGCTTGAAGCAATTGCTAACTTCATGCGTCAAAACCCAGCGCAAGCTCAATTCATCCTGGAAGGGGAATTTTGAATATTGAGCCTTGCAAAGCAACTCTCAGACGTTACAGGGCGAATGTAATGATAGGACGTTCACTGCGGATACGATAGCCATCAACCGCCGCAAGCACCTGATTTTCAGCCTTAGCCGATGTCAAACACTGAATCACCAGATCAGCAGCGTCGCTCCTGGTAATGCTGCCTGTAACACTCTCATCCGCCACCAGAACGCCCGTCCCCGTAGCGGGTTCGGATAGCAACCCCCCAGGACGCACAATCGTAAAAGGCAGACCACTGGCTATCAGATGTTCCTCAGCCTTGGCTTTGGCAAGGAGCGCAAGACGCAGCGTTTCCAACACCTGCTTAGGAAGTGCAACGGCACTCTCTCGCACCCC
Organism: uncultured Pseudanabaenaceae cyanobacterium; assembly: GCA_938002085.1. GTDB lineage: Bacteria > Cyanobacteriota > Cyanobacteriia > PCC-9006 > JAAUQQ01 > JAAUQQ01. The sequence continues at coordinate 4,548 of CALLAT010000130.1, read as the reverse complement.
AATCGAAGACACCAAAAGAAATCGCTGGCAGGGCTGTGATTTGACGGCATCCACCAGATGGCGGTTGCCCAAATAGTCAGCGCGGGGCTGGTCGCGGGTAAAGCCTTTGCCCCCCAGGGTGGTCACCACAGCAAATGGCTCTGAGCCAAACCGTTGCATCGCTTTGTTTACAAAGTCATCATCCAACGCATCACCGATCTGAACGCTTATCCCCAAAGATTCGAGCTGCGATCGCGCATCAAAAGTTCGCAACAAAGCCACAACTTGATAGCCCTTTTGGGCTAATCCTTTCGCAACCTCAAACCCCACACCACGACTGGCTCCAGCAACAAAAACATTTAGTGGCGTAGTGGCAGTCATCGTGCTCAGATAGCGTGGGTTATGTCACATCATAATCCGTTGGGACGCTGATACTTTGGCAATACTTCTAGAACAACTTGAGCCAGTTGATTTAGAGGACGATAACACCATTCAAGCCTTCGAAGATTGGCATTACTGGGTTGCCAGAGGATACTTGTTCTGCCGGTCTTAATCCTGCAAGAAGAGCGATCGCTTGAGATAGAGGCTGAAAGAGTACTTCACCCTCGGCCTCTCTAATATCAGCGGATTGCTCAATCGTCCCATGAGCGCTCCCTTCCCCGGCACAACCCCCTATCTGGAACACCCAAATCGCTGGTTTACCGTCCACAACAAACTCATCGTCGCCATTGCCGACTCACTGCTCCCCAAACAGCTGCCACGCTAGCCGGTCGAGATTGAAAAGCGAATTTACGAAATCATGGGCTTCAACAGCCTCCTCGTCGGTCGAGCCGATGTCTTAGTGCAGCAGCCCCGCCAAACAGCACAACTATCCGCAACTGCTACGCCCACCGCAGTCCCAGCCCAGCCCGGCTCAAAAAAGTCTCCCTACCCAATCCATCCTTGAGAAATACTTTATTTGAGAAAAGGCTCCAAAATAACAAGGATATTGACAGTCGGGGTTCTATTGAAAATGAAGAACCTATAACGATAGAATTACCTGCTATCCCATGTCGTATTACTTCGGTTTTAAGGGATTAAGTCCTTAAGTAAAATTGCGTTAAATATCCTCATTTCAGCCTAACTAACAGTCTGATTCCTTGATCCTACTGACTTCCAAATTCTTGAATAATTTAATAACTGAGTCACTCATCAAACTCAGATATTCATCACTTTTCTTTTCTTGCCCTTAGCCTGGGAAGACTAGCTTAGGGGATCTGCCAATAAATAAAAGCACCAGGGCTAAGAAGAAGCGGATTCAGTCCGTTCTCTCTCACCTAGCAGTTATTTGAGGCAATTGTCTTAGCTGATTGACATTGCACCAATGACTTTTGATATTTACCACTGGCCTGGTTGCTGCAAAAGAAAAGTAATTGCATCCTTCCTGGTCGTCGCACTCGGGATAGCGGTGGATCCTGAAAGTAAAGCAGCTGCCCAGGTGACATCCGATGGCACTCTTCCGACGACTGTTACCTCCACCGATAACTTAAACTTTGTCATTGAGGCAGGCGATCGCGCTGGTAGTCACCTCTTTCACAGCTTTGAGTCATTTTCAGTGCCGACCCATGGCTCTGTGCATTTTGACAATGCTGGAGAGGTTACCGATATCTTTAGTCGAGTCACGGGCGATCGCCCTTCTGCAATTGATGGCCTGATTCGAGCCAATGGCCATGCAAACCTTTTTCTACTCAACCCCAACGGTATCTCCTTTGGGGAAGCGGCAGAACTCAATGTGGGTGGGGCATTCTTCGCAACCACTGGCGATCGCTTTGTGTTTGACGAGGGTGCCATCTTTAGTGCCACCACAATCCAGGATTCTGCCTTACTGGGAATTAACATACCCATTGGAATTCAATTTGGTTCCACCGCTGCACTCATTGAAAATCGGTCCCAAGCGACTGACCCTGCTTCTGGTTTAGCAGTTGGATTGCAGGTGCCATCTAATCAATCGCTCATATTCCTGGGAGGACCGATTGAATTTGACCATGGCAGGGTCACAACCGAGGGGGGACATGTTCACCTCGGCGCGGTGGCTCCGGGTAGCTTCGTTTCTCTCGATAGGAGCCAATCGAGCTGGATGCTGGGGTACGAGCAGGCTACAGCTTTTCAAGATATTCTCTTCACCGGCACCAATAGCTTTGGTACAAACGACTATGATGAAGACTTTTTATTCACGAACGTCAATACCAGCGGCTCTCCCGGAGGTAACATTGCTCTGCAAGGACGGCAAATTCGCCTCAATGGGGCAGGATTGATCGCAGATACTTGGGAAACGGAGAGTGGCAACAACCAAATTACAATCCAGAGTTCTGACCGCGTGATACTGGAGGGTAGCCTTGATGATACTGACAGCGTCATCAAGGTGAGTTCCTTCGAAACAGGCAGGGGGGGCAGTATCGTCATTGAGAGCCCCAGTCTAGTTATTCGGTCAACGAGTGGCATTTACACTGAAGCTGCAGACGCAGGAAGAGGTGGGAACGTCAGCGTTGAAACCGAGGAACTGCGAGTAGAAGAGTATTCATATTTAGGCACCGAGACCTATGGCATGGGCCATGCAGGTAATCTCACCATTGTTGCCAGCGATATGTTGGTTGATCAAAGCTATGTAAGCTCAGAGACCTATGGTTCAGGTCAAGCGGGTGAAGTCACCATTAATGCTCAAGAGCTAGTGGCCACCAATCGAGCCGAAGTGTTCAACGAAGCCATTGAAGGGGACGGAGATGCTGGACCAACTCAAATCACTGTAGATCGTCTTCTGATCCAAAATGGCGCTGAAATTGGCAGTGGAACTAGCGATGGTGGTGATGCTGGTCCGGTAACGATTCAAGCTGCTGAGTCCATCCAAATCCAAGGAACAGGTGAATTTAACGATCCGTTATTGAATGGAGAACTTGCCCTCATTGGCAGTGCCATCTTCTCCATCGCAGACCAGGGAGAAGGTAATGGTGGAAATATTAGGATTGAAACGCCCTGGTTACAGTTGTCGGATGGGGGCACGATTGGAGCAAATTCCTTCAGTCAGGGCAATGGCGGCAATATTTCGATTCGGGCAGAGCGGATTGATATTAGTGAATCAGGCATTAGCGACCCAAGGTTTCAGGACCGCTTTGGCATTACCAGCACGGTGGAACGGAGCAGTAGCGGGAATGGGGGCAATATTGAGATTGTGACCGACCAGTTAAATATTTCTAGGGGAGGGTCTATTGCCTCCAATAGTTTGGGTGAAGGCAATGCTGGAAATATTTCGATTCAGGCAAAAGCGATTGATCTGCAAGGTCGCTTAGAGGAAGTCCCATTAGTGGGCGGTGCAACCCTGAATCAACCCTTGCCGAGCCAAATTGCATCCTTCTCCGAAGGTGACTTTGCTGCGGGGTCAGTCAACATTCAGGCCAATCGTATTGAAGTGGGCGATCGCGCCAATATTTCGGTAAGCAACTTAGGACAAGGAGATTCTGGAACCCTGACGATTCAGGCGGATACCCTACGGCTAGATAACCAAAGTCACCTACAAGCAGATGTGAATGGCGGCGAGCAGGGAAATATTAATCTCGCTATTCGCGATCTGTTGAGCCTCTACAACAACAGTTCGATTACAGCCAATGCCACGGAGCAGTCCATGGGTGGCAACATCAACATTACGGCTAGATTGATCATTGCCCCTGCCGCAGGAAACAGTGACATTAGCGCCAATGCCGAAGCTAATTTTGGTGGCAATACATCTATCACAACCGACGGACTCTTTGGAATAAAGATTCGTTCGCAACCCACCTTGCTAAGCGACATTACGGCATCCTCTGAACTGGGCGTCGGATTTAAAGGAGCTGTAGACATTGATAGCCCTGAAACTGAGCTCAGCCCTCCCACCGTGGCATTGCCGATGACCTTGATGGATGTCAGTCAGTTAGTTCTGGCGAGATGTTCCTTAGATGCCGGCGAATTTGTCTTAGCAGGACGAGGGGGGTTACCCTCGAATCCTCTGGATATACTGGCGGCCCCTCGTGTTTGGGGTGACCTACGTTCATTCGAGCCCAATGGACGTGAGATGGCCGATTTTGCATCAATTGAATTGTCTGAGACAGAACGCCCTATTAAAGAAGCGACAGGCATGATGCTCTCTGCCCATGGCGACCCTCAGCTGGTTGTTTCTAGAGGCAGCCCTACAGCCATCTCTCATCTAGCTTGTGAGGGTTGAGACTTGCTTACAGCATTTGGAATAGATTAGATGCGATCGCCTCATCTCTGGCTCAGTGGTTTAGCTCAGCCTCACTCACCTGAGGAATTTCCTAGGAAAACATCTGAGGCCAAACAGTTCTCTGCGTAAATCTGCATCCATCCTTGGACCGTTTTACTTCATCTGAACGGACGAAACCACCTTGGCTAAGAATTTCCTTAAGGTGATATCCGACAAAGACTATCCCAGAGGATGGCAGCAATGAAGAAGAATGGAGGAGAGCATGTGGGATGAGGTGACCGGTCAATGTCAGAGCCCTGTACAGCAGAGTTGAGTCTCTCCCAAATCGAGGATCTTCG